>NZ_LWFI01001088.1:0-119737 GCF_001635735.1 Oleiphilus sp. HI0067 | reverse complement strand
CGTCAAGGTAAAGGTAAGGGTAACGTTGAGTACTGGGTAGCCCAGGTTCAGCCAGGCCGTGTTTTGTATGAGATTGAAGGTGTGCCAGAAGAATTGGCGCGTGAAGCTTTCGCTCTAGCAGCTGCTAAGTTGCCTGTTCCTACGACCTTTGTTGAAAGGACGGTGATGTAATGAAAGCAAACGAATTACGCGAAAAGTCTGTTGAAGAGCTAAACCAAGCATTGGTTGATGCATTGAAAGAGCAGTTTAACTTACGTCTTCGTAAGTCAACTGGTCAGCTTAACCAGCCGCATCTTTTGGCTCAAAACCGCAAAGACATTGCTCGTATCAAAACAGTATTGACGCAGAAGGCAGGTGAGTAAGATGACTGAAGTTGCAAATAACACAGCTCGTACCATCAGCGGTAAAGTCGTCAGCGACAAAATGGACAAGTCCATTACTGTATTGGTTGAGCGCAAGGTGAAGCACCCAATTTATGGTAAGTACGTTAAGCGTTCTACCAAATTGCATGCTCACGATGAAAACAACGAGTGCAATATCGGTGATGTTGTAACTATCCAAGAAACGCGTCCTCTTTCGAAGACCAAATCTTGGAATCTAGTTACTGTCATCGAGAAGGCAAATAAAGTCTAACCCAGAGAGTTTGGAGAACTAAGATGATTCAGACGGAAAGTATGCTCGACGTTGCCGATAACAGCGGCGCACGAAGAGTTCAGTGTATTAAAGTGCTGGGTGGCTCTCATAGACGTTACGCACGTATCGGCGATGTAATTAAGGTCACCGTTAAGGAAGCGATTCCACGTGGTAAGGTTAAGAAAGGACAAGTATTAAACGCGGTTGTTGTGCGTACTCGTAAGGGCGTTCGTCGTCCAGACGGTTCGTTGATTAAATTCGACGGCAACGCGGCGGTTCTATTGAACACCCAAGATGCACCAATCGGTACTCGTATTTTTGGCCCTGTAACTCGTGAGTTGCGCGGTGAGAAATACATGAAGATTATCTCCCTAGCACCTGAAGTGCTTTAAGGATAGAGGCCCGTTATGAAAAAGATCAGACGTGACGATGAAGTGATTGTCATAGCAGGCAAGGACAATGGTAAGCGCGGTAAAGTAACGCGTGTTATGCAGGATGGCCGTTTGGTTGTTTCTGGTATTAACATGGTTAAGCGTCATACCAAGCCAAACCCAATGTTGGGTACACCAGGCGGTATTGTTGAAGCAGAAGCTCCAATTCAAGCTTCTAACGTAGCGATTTTTAATCCTACTACTAACAAAGCCGATCGTGTTGGTTTCAAAGTCCTTGAAGATGGCAAGAAGGTACGTGTGTTTAAGTCGAACAACGAAGTTGTCGACCAATAAATAAGCAGGTAGCGATATGGCACATATGAAAGAAGTATATACAAGCGAAGTCGTACCTGCGCTGCAAAAAGAGTTCAACTACAAGAGCTCTATGCAGGTACCTCGCATTGAAAAGATCACCTTGAACATGGGTGTAGGCGAAGCATTGAACGACAAGAAGCTATTAGAGAATGCAGTTGCAGATCTAGAAGCGCTTGCTGGTCAGAAGCCAGTTATCACTAAAGCACGCAAGTCAGTTGCAGGCTTTAAGGTACGTGAAGGCTATCCAATCGGTTGTAAAGTAACACTGCGCGGTGAGCGTATGTGGGAATTTTTCGAGCGTTTGGTTGGTATTGCTATTCCTCGTATCCGTGACTTCCGTGGTTTGAACTCAAAGTCTTTTGACGGTCGAGGCAACTACAGCATGGGTGTTAAAGAGCAGATCATTTTCCCTGAAATTGATTACGATAAAGTAGATAAAGTTCGTGGTTTAGATATCACGATCACTACTTCTGCTCAAACGGACGATGAAGGCCGCGCTTTGCTAAGTGCCTTTAACTTCCCATTCAAGAAATAAAGGTAAGAGCAAATGGCTAAGATCTCAATGAAGCAGCGCGAAATTAAGCGCGAAAAAACAGTTGCAAAATTTGCAGCTAAGCGTGCGGAATTGAAAGCTATTATTGCAAGCCCAGCGACTTCTGAAGAAGATCGCTGGGAAGCGCAGAAGAAGCTTCAAAAACTTCCACGCAATGCGAGCCCTAGCCGTCTTCGTAACCGTTGTCAGGTTACTGGACGTCCACATGGCGTTTACCGTAAGTTCAAGCTTTCACGTATTAAGTTGCGTGAAGAAGGAATGGCTGGTAATGTGCCGGGCCTTAAAAAGGCTAGCTGGTAAGCACAACATATTTGGTGTGTTGGTAAGCGCTACATCTATGTAGCGCTGCACAACTAAAATGACAGGAGAACATACGATGAGTATGCAAGATACGCTTGCGGATATGTTTACGCGTATTCGTAACGCACAAATGGCTGAGAAAGAAGTTGTTTCTATGCCATCTTCAAAGATGAAGCTTTCTGTTCTTGAAGTTCTTAAGACTGAAGGTTTTATTGCAAACTACTCCGTTACTGAAGGTACTAAGGCAGAAGTTTCTGTAGAACTTAGATACTTTGAAGGACGCCCTGTAATCGAAGAGATCAAGCGCGCAAGTCGCCCAGGTCTTCGTCAGTACAAAGCGTCGGCTGAATTGCCGAGCGTACGTGGCGGCCTAGGTGTTGCGATTGTTTCTACTTCTCAAGGCGTGATGACTGACCGTGCTGCTCGTAAAGCGGGTATCGGCGGCGAAGTTATCTGTACAGTATTCTAAGGGAGGTTTGCATGTCTAGAGTTGCTAATAGTCCAGTTGAGCTTCCTTCTGGTGTTGAAGTTAAGCTTGCTGACGGCCAACTTGAAGTTAAAGGCGGTAAAGGCACACTTTCTATGGAAGTGAACCCTGCTGTAGAAATTACTCAAGATGGTTCAGTACTTACTTTTGCTGCAAAAAATGGCAGCAAATTCTCTCGAGCGATGTCAGGAACAACGCGTGCACTTGTTAACAACATGGTTGTAGGTGTGACTGCTGGTTTCGAGAAAAAATTACAGCTTATTGGTGTTGGTTACCGTGTTCAGGTTCAAGGTCAAAAATTGAACTTAAACTTGGGCTTCTCACACCCAGTTGAGTACGAATTGCCATCAGGTGTTAAGGCTGAAGCGCCTTCACAAACTGAAATCGTACTTAAAGGCGTTGATAAACAACAGCTTGGTCAGGTCGCTGCTGAAATCAGAGCTTACCGTCCGCCAGAGCCATACAAAGGCAAGGGTGTTCGCTATGCTGATGAGCACGTCAGACGTAAAGAAGCCAAGAAGAAATAGGTGACATCATGAGCGTAAAGAAAGTTTCAAGAATTCGTAGAGCGAAGAAAACTCGTTCAAAATTGAAGTCACTCGGCGAAACTCGTTTGACTATCCATCGCACGCCACGCCACATCTACGCACAAGTTATTGCGCCAGAAGGCGACAAAGTGTTGGCTGCTGCTTCTACAGTTGAGAAAGACCTTCGCGGTGAGAAGACTGGTAACGCAGATGCTGCAACAAAAGTCGGTCAGTTGATCGCAGAGCGTGCTAAAAACGCAGGCGTTACACGCGTAGCGTTTGATCGTTCTGGCTTTAAATATCATGGTCGTGTGAAAGCACTTGCTGACGCTGCCCGTGAAGCTGGTTTGGAATTCTAAGGAGTCTAGCGATGAGTGTAGAAGAGCAAAAAGGACCAGAGCTTCAAGAGCGTTTGGTTCAAGTAAACCGTGTAGCAAAAGTTGTTAAGGGTGGTCGAATCTTCGGCTTTACAGCTTTGACTGTTGTTGGTGATGGCGAAGGCCGTGTTGGTTTCGGTCGTGGTAAAGCGCGTGAAGTGCCTATCGCAATTCAGAAAGCAATGGACTCAGCACGTAAGAACATGATCAATGTAGCGCTAAATGGCAACACATTGCAGTACCCAATTACTGCTCGTCACGGCGGTTCTAAAGTGTACATGCAGCCAGCGTCTGAAGGTACTGGTGTTATCGCCGGTGGTGCGATGCGTGCAGTACTAGAGGTTGCAGGTGTTCAGAACGTATTAGCAAAATGTTACGGGTCAACTAACCCTGTTAATGTTGTTCGTGCAACGATCAATGGCCTTAACGCAATGAAGTCACCATCTGATGTGGCAGCTAAGCGTGGTAAGTCAGTAGAAGATATTACGGGATAAGATCATGGCTAAAGCAAAAACTATTAAAGTTACGCTTTTCCGTAGCCCAATTGGTACATTGCCTAAGCACAAGGCATGTGTAACAGGTCTAGGTTTGCGTAAAATCGGTCACACTGTCGAGCTAGAAGATACTCCTTCAGTTCGCGGCATGGTGAATAAAGTTAACTACATGGTAAGAATCGAAGGAGAGTGAGATGCGTCTTAATACATTAAGCCCAGCTCCAGGTTCAAAGCCTTCACGTCGCCGTGTTGGTCGTGGTATCGGTAGTGGTCTTGGTAAGACTGGTGGCCGTGGTCACAAAGGTTTGAAGTCACGTTCAGGTGGTTCAGTAGCACCAGGTTTTGAAGGTGGTCAACAACCTCTAGCGCGTCGTTTGCCAAAGTTTGGTTTTTCGTCGCGTCAAGCTAAGTATGTAGCAGAGATTCGCCTTAATGAGTTAGAGCTCGTTGAAGGCAACGTTGTCGATCTAGATGCGCTTAAAAATGCAAATCTAGTTCGTCGAGATTCGAAATCTGCAAAAGTTATCCTTTCTGGCGAAATTAAGTCAGCAGTTACTGTTCAAGGTTTGAGAGTAACTAAAGGTGCTCAAGCTGCTATTGAAGCAGCCGGTGGTAAAGTCGAGGAATAATAAGTAATGGCTAAGTCTCCAGCGATGCAAGGCGGATTCGGAAAGGGGCTTGATGAACTCAAGTCTCGTTTGTGGTTCGTTTTTCTTGCAATCATTGTTTACCGTATCGGGGCACATATTCCCGTACCAGGAATTAACCCAGAACGGTTGGCGGCACTGTTTGAGCAAAACCAAGGCACGATCTTGAGCTTGTTCAACATGTTCTCAGGCGGCGCGCTTGAACGCATGAGTATCTTTGCCTTGGGGATTATGCCTTACATTTCAGCCTCGATTATTATGCAGTTAATGACTGCGGTTACACCGAGTTTGGAACAGCTTAAGAAAGAAGGTGAAGCGGGACGTCGTAAGATCTCCCAAATGACGCGCTATGGTACGGTGGCTTTGGCCTTCGTTCAGGCGTCAGGTATGTCAGTAGGTTTAGCATCACAAGGTGTTACGTTTACGGATGGCTTTAGCTTTTACTTTTTAGCGGTAACAACTTTTGTTTGTGGTGCTGTTTTCCTAATGTGGTTAGGCGAGCAAATCACTGAGCGTGGAATTGGTAATGGTATTTCATTATTGATCTTCGCAGGCATTGTCGCAGGTTTACCAGGTGCATTTGGCCAGTCGTTTGAAGCGGCGCGTCAAGGCGAACTGAATATTCTTGCGCTCTTGCTCATTGGTGTGTTTGCTGTACTAACGGTCGGTTTTGTTGTGTTCATCGAACGTGGACAACGTCGACTAACTGTCAATTACGCCAAGCGTCAGACAGCTCGTGGTGGTTACAGCCAGCAATCTAGCCATTTGCCTCTTAAGGTCAATATGGCAGGTGTAATTCCGCCAATCTTCGCGTCGAGCATACTACTGTTCCCAGCATCTATGGGTCAGTGGTTCGGTCAGAGCGAAGGTATGGAATGGCTTGCGGATATTTCGCAAGCATTAGGCCCAAGTCAGCCTCTTTACATCATCCTGTTTGCAGCGGCAGTTGTTTTCTTCTGCTTCTTCTATACAGCGTTAATGTATAACCCTCGTGAAGTAGCAGAGAATCTTAAGCGCTCTGGTGCATATCTGGCTGGTAACATTCGTCCTGGCGAGCAAACTGCAAATTACATCGATAACGTACTTACGCGTTTAACAATATTCGGTGCTGCTTATATTACAGCAGTATCATTACTGCCACAGTTTATGGTTGTTTGGTTCAATGTACCGTTTTATTTCGGCGGAACCTCACTTCTTATTGCGGTAGTTGTGGTGATGGACTTTATGGCTCAAGTGCAGTCGCACCTGATGTCTCATCAATATGAGTCTGTTATGAAGAAATCAAACCTTAAAGGTTACGGTAACAGCGGAATGCTGTGATAACCGGTAGGTTTTAGCAAATAGTTGGAGCAGATAATGAAAGTTCGTGCTTCGGTAAAGAAGATTTGCCGTAACTGTAAAATTATTCGTCGCAATGGCTCAGTTCGAGTCATTTGCTCAGAACCTCGTCATAAGCAACGCCAGGGTTAAACCAGGCTTGTAAAAGGGCGTGACATTCCCTTGATTTATTTTTGATCAAGGTATATGATTCGCGCCCTTTTTAATGACGGTAACAAATATGGCCAAGGGAAATCCCTAAGGTCATTGAATTAAGCGGAGTTAGATGAATGGCACGTATAGCCGGTGTCAACATACCTGACAATAAGCACGCAGTGATTTCACTGACGTACATTTATGGTGTAGGTAGAACGACAGCATACAAACTTTGCGACGCAACAGGCGTTACTCCAACAGCTAAAGTTAGCTCGCTAACTGAAGAACAGTTGGATTCGCTTCGTACTGAGGTCACTAAACTGACCGTTGAAGGTGATTTGCGCCGTGAAGTACAAATGAACATTAAACGTTTGAAGGATCTTGGTTGCTTCCGTGGTCTTCGCCACCGCCACAGTTTGCCTGTGCGTGGTCAGCGTAGTAAGACTAACGCTCGCACTCGTAAGGGTCCACGCAAACCAATTCGTAAATAAGTAGGAAACAGTAATGGCAAAGCCAGGTACACGTACCCGTAAAAAGGTGAAAAAGACTGTTGTTGACGGAATGGCGCATATCCACGCTTCATTCAACAACACTATCGTGACCATTACAGATCGCCAAGGTAACGCTCTTTCATGGGCAACTGCAGGTGGTTCTGGATTCCGTGGTTCACGTAAGAGCACACCTTTTGCTGCGCAGGTAGCAGCTGAAAGAGCCGGTAACGCGGCTGCTGAATACGGCCTCAAAAACCTAGAAGTTATGGTTAAAGGGCCTGGGCCAGGACGCGAGTCCGCTGTTCGAGCACTAAACGCTTGTGGTTACAAAATCACAAACATCACTGACGTAACGCCGATTCCACACAACGGCTGTCGTCCATCGAAGAAACGTCGCGTTTAGGGGAGAACAGATAAATGGCTCGTTATATTGGACCAAAATGTAAACTGTCTCGTCGTGAAGGGACAGATCTGTTTTTGAAGAGCGGTGCTAAGGCACTAGACCAAAAATGTAATCTTGAAACTGCACCAGGCATGCACGGCGCTCGTCGTGGTCGTTTGTCTGAGTACGGTACTCAGCTCCGTGAGAAACAGAAAGTTCGTCGTTTATACGGCGTATTAGAGAAGCAGTTCCGTGGCTATTACAAAGAAGCAGCGCGCCGTAAGGGTGCGACTGGTGAGAACTTGCTTCAGCTTTTAGAACAACGCCTAGACAATGTTGTATACCGTATGGGTTTTGGATCTACTCGTGCAGAAGCACGTCAGTTAGTTTCGCACAAAGCGATCCTTGTAAATGACAATGTTGTAAACATTGCTTCATATCAAGTGAAAGCGGGCGATACTATCTCTGTTCGTGAAAAAGCAAAGAACCAATTGCGTGTTAAAAACGCAGTTGAATTGGCGGGCAACCGTGCGCCAGTTGAGTGGGTCGAAGTTGATACAAGCAAGCTTGCTGGTACATTTAAGTCAGTACCAGAGCGTAGCGACCTAACAGCTGAAATCAACGAAAACCTAATCGTCGAGCTTTACTCTAAGTAAGCTTTGTATCTACAACATAACGTATAGGGGCGTATATGCAGCGTTCAGTAAATGAATTCTTGAACCCACGTAACATTGAAGTTCAGGAATTAAGTGCAACACATGCGAAGGTGGTTCTAGAACCATTAGAAAGGGGTTTCGGGCACACTCTTGGTAGTGCGCTTCGTCGTATCCTTCTGTCTTCAATGCCTGGTTGTGCGGTAGTAGAAGCTGAAATCGACGGTGTATTGCATGAATATAGTGCCATTGAAGGCGTACAAGAAGATGTGATTGAAATTCTTCTTAACCTCAAAGGCCTAGCAATTGTTATGCATGCTAAGGATGAGGCGACTTTGACGCTCACTAAGAAAGGATCGGGTCCGGTTCTAGCTAGTGACATCCAGGTAGATCACGATGTAGAGGTTCTTAACCCTGATCACGTGATCTGTAATTTAGGTGACAACGGCGAAGTGAACATGAAGCTTAAAGTTTCACGTGGTCGCGGCTATGAGCCTGCGGATCAGCGTAACTTGGGTGAAGATGAAACTCGCGCGATTGGTCGTCTACAATTGGATGCGTCTTACAGCCCAGTAGCACGTGTTGCTTACTCTGTTGAGAATGCACGTGTTGAGCAGCGCACCGACTTGGATAAGTTGGTTATTGATTTAGAGACAAACGGCACGATTGATCCTGAGGAATCGATTCGTCGCGCGGCGACAATCCTTCAGCAGCAACTTGCTGTGTTTGTTGACTTTGATAACGAGAAAGAACCTGTGCAAGAGGAAGAAGAGGAAGAAGTCGATCCTATTCTTCTGCGTCCTGTGGATGACCTTGAACTTACGGTTCGTTCTGCGAACTGTTTGAAAGCAGAGAACATCTACTATATCGGTGATTTGATTCAACGCACTGAAGTAGAACTGCTTAAAACACCTAATTTAGGTAAGAAGTCCCTTACCGAGATTAAGGATGTTCTAGCGTCTCGTGGTCTTTCTTTAGGTATGCGTCTTGAAAACTGGCCGCCAGCTAGTTTAAAGGGCGATGATCGAGTGTTGGCTCACTAAGCCGCCTCGACTAGACAGGTAAGGAATTAGAAAATGCGTCATCGTAAAAGTGGTCGTAAATTCAACCGCAACAGCTCGCACCGTAAGGCGATGTTTAAAAACATGGCTGCATCTTTGGTCGAGCACGAGTTGATCAAAACGACATTGCCGAAAGCAAAAGAGCTTCGCCGTGTGGCTGAGCCTTTGATTACTCTAGCTAAGAATGATTCTGTAGCTAACCGTCGTTTAGCGTTCGCTCGCGTTCGTAATGACGAAGTTGTTGCTAAGTTGTTTGATGAACTAGGCCCACGCTACAAAGAGCGTCCTGGCGGCTATATTCGCATCCTTAAGTGCGGTTTCCGTACTGGTGATGCTGCGCCAATGGCTTACGTAGAGTTGGTTGACCGTCCTATCGTTGATGAGATCGACGAAGACGAAGAGTAAGCTTTTCAGAGTTACCGCTCAACGAAAAAACCCAGTCTACTGACTGGGTTTTTTTATGCCTGAATTTCGCCTGCAAGCACATTTTAGGCGAAGGTAAGATGGTTAAAAGTATGAAACACGTAATATTCAGTGATCGCTAGCACAAGGTGCGATTACGACTCAATGAATGTTGGTGTGTGGCTAAGCTTATTACAGCATTGGTTTAAGAAATTGTCCTGTAAACGAGCCGGGTATTTCAGCAACTTGTTCTGGTGTGCCCTCAGCAATGATATTTCCTCCACGCGTACCACCTTCGGGGCCAAGGTCAACGATCCAGTCAGCCGTCTTTATCACATCAAGATTGTGTTCAATTACCACAACGGTATTACCGTGGTCCCGTAAACGATGTAGTACGGTGAGTAATTGTTGTATGTCGTAGAAGTGCAAGCCCGTCGTTGGTTCGTCGAGGATATACAGAGTTTTGCCTGTATCCCGCTTAGATAATTCTTTGGCAAGCTTTACTCTTTGCGCTTCGCCACCTGAGAGTGTGACAGCGCTTTGTCCTAAGCGAATATAGGACAGTCCTACATCGATGAGTGTTTGGAGTTTTCTTGCGATGAACGGGACGGCATCGAAAAATTCTCGGGCATCCTCGATCGTAAGATCGAGCACCTCGTTGATGTTTAATCCTTTGTACTTGATATCGAGTGTTTCGCGATTGTAGCGCTTGCCCTTACATACATCGCATGGAACGTATACGTCAGGCAAGAAGTGCATTTCTACTTTGATTACGCCATCGCCCTGACATGCCTCACAACGACCGCCCTTTACGTTAAAGCTAAAGCGTCCTGGTTTATAGCCTCGGCTTCTTGCTTCTTGGGTGCCTGAGAATAACTCACGAATCGGAGTAAACAGTCCAGTGTATGTGGCGGGGTTAGAGCGCGGTGTTCTTCCGATAGGGCTTTGATCTATGTCGATGACTTTATCGAAGAGGTCTAGCCCCTTAATTTGATCGTACGATGCCGCCTCTAATGTCGTTGCCTTGTTAAGTTCTGTCGCAGCGAGCGGGTAAAGCGTTGAGTTGATCAGGGTCGATTTCCCAGAGCCTGAAACGCCTGTGATACATGTTAACAAGCCTTCTGGGATGTTGAGTGTGACGTCATTTAGATTGTTTCCATTCGCGCCGATTAAGCTCAATTGTTTTTTCGGATTTGGAGCTGTGCGTTGTCGAGGTATTTCAATTTTTTTCGTTCCGCTCAAATATGCGCCAGTAAGTGAGTTCTCGTCACGCATGACTTGCTCAGGAGTGCCTTGGGAGACAATCTCACCGCCGTGTACGCCAGCGCCTGGCCCGATATCGATAACATAATCTGCGAGTCTGATGGCGTCTTCATCGTGCTCGACAACGATAACGGTATTTCCAAGTTCTTTCAGATGAGTAAGAGTCTTAAGCAGGCGTTCATTATCTCTTTGATGAAGGCCTATAGAGGGTTCATCGAGTATGTACATAACGCCAACTAATCCAGCTCCAATTTGACTAGCCAATCGAATACGCTGCGCTTCGCCTCCTGATAAAGTATCCGCGCTGCGGTCGAGTGTCAGGTAGTCCAGGCCTACATTGACCAAAAACTCCAAGCGTAATTGGATTTCCTTCAGAATTTTTTCAGCAATTTCTCCTCGCTTACCGGTAAGAGATAACTCTTGATAATAAGTGAGTGCTTGGCCAATAGGCATTTTAATGACTTCGGGGAGCGTCGTTTCTTCAATGAATACGTGGCGAGCGCTTTCCCGCAGGCGTGAACCATGGCAACTTGGACACGCTTGCATGGTTAAGTAGCTTGCTAGCTCCTCACGTACCATTTGTGATTCTGTTTCTTTGTAACGACGCTCCATGTTGGGAATGACACCTTCAAAGGGATGCTGTCGTTGCATGGTGTCGCCACGAGAATTGACATAATTAAACGCAATCTCGTCAGAACCGCTGCCGTTTAATATGATGTCCTTGATGTGTTCGGGAATGTCCGCAAACTTCGTATCGATGTCTACCCCATAGTGCTGCATGACGCTCGATAATAATTGGAAGTAGTAGATGGTTCTGCGATCCCAACCTTTTATCGCGCCCTCTGCAATGGTGAGTGTGCCGTCTCTCACGACGCGAGACGGATCGAAAAACTGCTTAACCCCTAGTCCATCACATGTCTGACATGCGCCTGAAGGATTGTTAAAGGAGAACATTCTCGGCTCAAGTTCACTGATAGAGTATCCACAGACAGGGCAGGCAAAACGTGACGAGAAGATAAGCTCTTCCATCTGATCATCACTATCCATTGGGGCAATGACGGCGATACCATCGGTGAGCTCTAGGCAGGTTTCGAAGGACTCTGCGATACGCTGTTGAATGTCATCTCGGACTTTAAAGCGGTCAACGACGACCTCAATGGTGTGTTTCTTGTTCTTGTCGAGCGCTGGCGCATCATCGATATCCACTACGAGCCCGTTTATACGTGCGCGAATAAATCCCTGAGCTTGGAGCTCTTGAAATGTGTGTAAATGCTCCCCTTTACGGTTTTGAACAACCGGTGCAAGCATCATCAGCTTGCTGCCCTCTGGGAGTTCGCATACTTTATCAACCATTTGACTGACTGTTTGGGCGTCTAAGGGTAGGTTGTGAGTAGGGCAGCGTGGTTCGCCTGCGCGAGCGTATAGTAATCGCAGATAATCGTATATTTCTGTGATTGTACCGACGGTAGAGCGCGGATTATGGGATGTCGACTTTTGCTCAATCGATATGGCTGGCGATAAACCTTCAATATGGTCAACTTCGGGCTTGTCCATCATGGATAAAAACTGACGCGCATATGTCGAGAGTGATTCGACATATCGGCGCTGGCCTTCTGCATAAAGCGTATCGAAAGCGAGTGATGATTTGCCTGAACCAGACAGGCCTGTAATTACTATTAATTTGTCGCGAGGGATCTCTAAATCAATGTTTTTTAAGTTATGAGTTCGCGCTCCGCGGACAGTAATGTTTTCCATGTTGAAACTTCGTGACGCCAAAACATGCAATTATAGCGCTGAAACATCTTGTTAGGGCATTAATAAAATGATTTTGTCGGACAGTAAAGCGCTTAACTTCACATTCTTTGGTGATAGAATACGCGCCCTTTCTAATGTTTTGATGTTTATTTTATGAATTCAATTGAGCGTAAATCCGTTTTGTCTTTGGCGATGCTGTACGCCACACGGATGCTTGGTTTATTTATGGTATTGCCTGTTTTCGTTTTATACGGAAATGACTTGCACGGTGCAACGCCCGCTTTAATCGGTTTGGCTATTGGAGCTTATGGTCTCAGTCAGGCGCTTTTACAAATCCCATTTGGTGCGCTCTCTGATCGTTATGGGCGCAAGCCGCTTTTATATATAGGTTTAGTGATCTTTTGCCTTGGTAGCGTGGTAGCCGCATTAAGTGAATCGATATATGGCGTGATCATCGGCCGGTTTATTCAAGGTGCAGGTGCGATAGCCGCGGTCATCATGGCCCTGTTAAGTGATCTAACAAGCGTGGAGAGTCGCACGAAATCAATGGCATTCGTCGGTATGTCGATTGGCGTAAGTTTCACCATTGCGCTCATCCTTGGTCCTTTAGTCGCGAAGCTGGGTGGGTTACAGGCGATATTTTGGTTAACGGCAGCGCTCGCGGCATTCGCATTGATCTGGACAAAAGTGTCCATTCCAACGCCCGCGGTTCGCACCAGACATCGTGACACCCGCGTATTTTCAGATCAGATTCTTGATGTGCTGAAAGATAAAGAATTGTTGCGACTCGATTTTGGGATCTTGGTCTTACACCTTGTATTAACTGCGATGTTTATCGCTATCCCTGTGTCCTTGGTTGATAGTGTGGGCTTGTCGAGTGAGCAACATTGGTGGTTGTATTTACTCGTATTAGTAGGTTCCTTTATTGCGATGATTCCGCTAATCATCGTTGGTGAGACGAAGCAAAAGATGAAGCCTATATTCTGCGTGGCAATCATCTTGGTGTTGATAGGTGCGTTGGCAATGTCGTCTTTTCAAACGGCATTAAGTGGATTTATTGTTTCGTTGTTTGTGTTTTTTATGGGCTTCAATTTACTGGAAGCCAGTTTGCCTTCGCTCGTCAGTAAAATAAGCCCTGCAGGTTCAAAAGGCACTGCAATGGGCGTCTACTCTACTAGCCAATTCTTCGGTGCTTTCTGTGGTGGTTTGTTAGGGGGCGTAGTCTTATCTGAATATGGCGTAAACGGCGTTTATTACTTTTCTGCAGCATTACTCACTGTTTGGTTTTTTGTCGCAGCAACAATGAAAAAACCAAAGCACGAAAGAACAGTGACTGTCTTTTTTAAATCGGATCTCGATCAAAATGAAATTGATGATCTGGGCGATGCACTTATCTCAATACAGGGCGTTGAAGATGCAGTCGTTGTGTCAGAGGGAGTAGCCTACTTGAAAGTGATTTCAACGAAGTTTGAAGAAGCTTCGCTAGAGCCTCTGAAAAAACAATATCCTTATCAATCCTAGGCGCTATTTCCGTTCAAGTTGATGGTAAAACTAGGGTAGTCGTGAGACAATGCGACACATATTTAGACGCATTTAATTATTAATTTAAGACGCAAAGGACGGCGTTAATATTGGAAGGGGAATAGCATGGCCAGAGGCATTAACAAGGTAATTTTAATTGGTAATCTTGGGCAGGACCCAGATGTTCGTATGAGCGCTCAAGGTTCAGCCATTACAAACCTTAATCTCGCAACAGATGAAAGTTATAAAGATAAGCAAACTGGTCAAATGGTTCCTAAAACTGAATGGCACAGAGTTGTGTTGTTTAACCGCCTAGCAGAGATCGGTCGTGACTATTTGCGCAAAGGCTCAAAAGTTTATATTGAAGGTCGTCTACAAACGCGTAAGTGGCAAGATCAAAATGGCCAAGATCGCTATACCACTGAAATTGTAGGTAATGAGCTTCAAATGTTGGATTCTCGTGGTGCTGGCATGGATCAACCCGGGCAACAGCAGGGTGGTTATGCACCACAGCAGCAAGCTGCTCCTCAGCAAAGAGCGCCGCAACAAGCAGCCCCTCAAGCTAATTACCAACAGCAACAACAGGCTCCGGTTCAACAGGCCTATAATCAGGCTCCTCAAGCCGCACCGGCTCCAGCACCAATGGCGCCAGCGATGGATGATTTTGATGACGATATTCCGTTTTAATATCGTATGATCAACAACAAGTAATAAGATCGAAAAGCCCTGCAGTAGCGGGGCTTTTGCGTTAATCAGTATGACAAAACGCTCATGCATGATCCGTTTACAAGCACTTACATACTCTTTATTCTGCTGTTCAAATAATAACTACTGTTAGGCATTTTTTGGTGCGTTCTTTAATCCTTTCTCGAACTGCTCATACCCGAGTTGGCCTTGAGTTTCGTACAGATGGTTTAGCAATCGCTCTAACGCGCTCCGCACGTTATCCATCCTTAAAATTGATGGAATCATACTGGTTACCCTCTGCGCCTAATAAACGCCTACAAAACCTTCGAAATTTTGTTAGAGAACAAGGTTTGAAAGGTGTCTCTTGCGATATCGTGCTTCCTCGAAATGATTACCAACGCATTGAACTCGATGCTCCTAATGTGCCTGAGACCGAATTAGAGTCAGCTGTTCATTGGGCTGTGCAAGCGCTAATGGATGACGCTGCGATGGACGCGCAAGTTGAGTATTTTGATTATCCCAAAGAAGCCTTAAGAAACCGCCCTCCGAGGTTGCATGCTCGTGTCGCACGACAAGCTTTGATCGATACATTAACGCAGTCTGCAATAGCGGTTGGTCTAAAGCCAAAGCGAATTACAGTAAGTGATTTAGCCTTAAAGAATCTATCCGAAACGATTGAACCAAGTAATGAGCTTCAATTGACGCTTAAGTGCGAAAATGATTTCGGATTGATTACTATCCACAAATCGTCGCAGCTGTATTTCTCGCGTGACTTTGCTATTTCTCGGCGTGCCACTTTGTCTGCCGATGAAGAGATGGCGCAAGTTGCCATTGAAGTTCAGCGCAGTATCGACTTCTTTGAAGGCCAAACTGGTTTAGCGTTGCCTCGACAAATAAGATTGTTGAGTAGTTTTAGTGAATCAGATCGGGTTGCTTTGGAAATGCTCCTTGGTAGTGCTGTGATTCGTCTTCCATTGCAATCAAAATTAAAAGCCGTAGACGCGTATACCGATACTTCTGGCGATGCACTGTTGAAAACACAAAACGCCGTGGCTGTTTTGTGTGCCTCTAACTCGGAGGCTAATGCATGAAGACCGATATTAACTTTATAAAGCATGGCTCGGTGAAAGAAGTTCGTTATTCTTTCAGGGTGTTTGTTGGCGTTCTTTTGCTAGCCATGTTGGGTTGTTTGATTCATTTTTATTCTCAATCTTTCGACGGGCTTCCTGAAAAGGTTCGTATTTCAAATACGCTTATTCAAGAAGAGAAAGCACCTGATTGGTTCAATCAACTTTCGCAAGATCAAGCTTTTCATCGTAAAGCAAAAGATCTTTTAGCCGATCTAAGTAATCGGAGTGAGGTAACGATTGATACGATATTGTTTAGCGCTAATACGCAATCAATAGAACTGTCGTTACAAGCTAATAGCCAAGCACCTATGGTTGAATGGCTTGCTCAGACTGTTAACACCGAGAGCACTATTACCTTGGCAGGGTTCGCGATTGAAAAGCGTTCTGACGCATGGAATGCATCGATTAAGCTGAATATAGCCGCAGGAGTTACGTATGAATAACTTCAATACGCTTACCCTGCGCGAACGGATACTAACGACTTTTGCGTTGTTGGCGGTTTTGATTCTTGCTTATGTGTCTTTTGTGGTGCCTCACAAGAGTGCGCCACAGGTGTTCAATATCGAACTGCCTCAAACTGAGGCCTCTTCCTTATCTGATAATTCAAAAACCACAGAACTTGCGAATTCTTTGCTTCAAGCACCGCCGGGTAGTCAAATACTTAGCCAGGTCATCGGCGAGTTATTGAATGAAGTTCAAAAGGTTCAGTATCTAGGCTCTCAGTTTTTATTTGAAGCACCGGCATCTGACGTTGAGTTCTATCAGCATCGTTTCCGTATCTCGGCAGATGCAAGTCAGTCTGATTTAGCACGTGTTATGACTTATGTTGAGAACAAGTCTTACTTGGACTTACAGGTATTAGATTGGCAGTCGCAAACAGATTCAGGCGCCTTAAATTTTGAGTTGGCGGTGATTAACACTGAGCCTCGTTGGCTAACAGTCAAGGAGCCTAGTCATGCTAGATAAAAGAAAGCAGCCATTAGGTGAGTTACTGATTCAAGAGGGATTTATCTCCCAGGATCACCTTGATCAAGCACTCGCGAGTCAGAAAAAATCAGGCGTTAGGCTCGGCAAAATCCTAATTGAAAAACAGTTTATATCTGAAACGGATTTGCTCGCGTTACTGTCTCGCCAGCTTAAGCTCCAGTTTGTTGATCTTAATCAGCAAGGAATGAATCTCGAGTTAAGCATGCAGCTGCCTGAAACGATGGCGAGACGATTACGCGCGATTGTTTTATCTGATAATGGGCGTACAAGTCTAATCGGAATGGCTGATCCTATGGATTTAGCCGCAGTTGATGAGATAGCCAAAAAGCTTGGTCACGATGTTGAAGTGGCGGTAATTCGCGAGTCTCAGTTACTTGTTGCGTTCGATGAGGTCTACAAGCAGAACGAAGAGATCTCAACCATCGCTACCGAGTTAGATTCGGAGTTATCCGCGCAGGTTTTTGATATCGCGCAATTGAGCCAAGCCGATGTTGACGATAGTGATGCGCCCGTTGTTCGTTTGCTGCAAACTATTTTTGAAGATGCAGTATTAGCGCGTGCTTCGGATGTCCATATAGAGCCAGAAGAAACCGTGATCCGTATTCGCCGTCGTGTAGATGGTGTGCTCAGTGAAACAGTGATGCGTGAAACAAGAGTTGGAGCGGCGCTAGTGCTTCGACTTAAGTTAATGTGCGGCTTAAATATATCTGAAAAGCGTCTGCCTCAAGACGGGCGTTTCAATATTCTCGTTAATGGACGTTCGATTGACGTGCGTCTTGCGACACTTCCGACACAGTTTGGTGAAACCGCTGTATTGCGTCTCTTAGATCAAAGCCAGCAAGTTCTGAATCTGTCTGACACAGGTATGCCTCCTGAGATTGAAGTGCGATTCAAACAAGCTCTGGCACAACCGCATGGCATGATTCTGGTAACTGGGCCAACCGGTAGCGGAAAAACCACAACGCTCTATGGGGCTCTGAAGTTTTTAAATAAACCTGAGCTCAAAATAGTGACTGTAGAAGACCCTATTGAGTACCGGATGAGCCGACTTACGCAAATTCAGGTGAACCCCAAAATAGGATTAGATTTTGCCTCTGTTGCGAGAGCGAGTCTTCGTCATGACCCAGACGTGCTTTTAGTCGGTGAAATGCGGGATGAAGAGACCGTCGATATCGGCTTAAGGTCGGCGATGACGGGACACCTAGTATTGTCCACGCTTCATACCAATGATGCGATTTCGAGTGCACTGCGTTTAATGGATATGAAAGCAGAGCCCTACATGATTGCGGGTTCTATCTATGGGGTATTAGCACAACGCTTAGTAAGACGTTTGTGTGAGCAATGTGCTCAAGAAACTCATTTAGATGAGCATGAGAAGGTTCTAGTTGAAGAGCTTTTAAAGAATGACAATGGGCTATCTGATGAAGACCTTTCATTCAAAGCTCCTCAAGGTTGTCCGGCATGTTCGAATACTGGTTATAAAGGTCGTGTCGGGGTGTTTGAATGGCTCGAGTTGGATGAACCATGTTTAGAAGCTTTAAGGCAAAATGAGACACGGACCTTCATTCAACATGCTCGACAGGCTAAACACTATCAGCCTCTCGCTGTATCTGCCTTGCATCTCGCTATGAATGGTGTCACTTCTTTAGAAGAAGCACTGAAGGTTGCTGGTTATGCCGAGCTTTGAGTATCGAGCCCGAGATCAAAAAGGTGCGTTGCACCACGGTGTAATGGAAGCAGCGCACGGAGCAGATGTTGCGCGCGCGATGAAGCAAAGAGATCTGCTACCGGTCTCGATTGAGGTGCTCGAGACGCGTCGCAAAGAGCTCGCTTTACCTTCAAGAAAAAAGGTGTCGAGTGAAATCTTAATTATGTTTTCGCGCCAAATGTATGCCTTGCTTGCAGCGGGTGTGCCGATTACGAAAGCAATATTGGGATTAGCAGAGGCAAGTCGTTCTTCTACATTTATGCGAACTTTATTAGATGTGAGTCAGCGACTCGAATCTGGAACAGAGTTGAACTTGGCGTTTCAGGCTCACAGGGAAGTATTTAGTGATTTATATATCACCATGGTGCGTGTGGGAGAGAGTACCGGAAAGTTAGAAGAGTCGTTTCACAAATTGGCTGAGCACTTGGAGCGAGAGCGAGAAGCAAAAAGGCGTTTTAAGCAGGTAACACGTTATCCATTGTTTTTATTCTTAGCCATCATTGCTGCGCTTTTGTTTATCAACGTTTGGGTGATTCCTGAGTTTCAGGGGCTATTTTCAAAATTTGATTCTGACTTGCCGTTTGCAACCCAAGTATTAGTCAGTTCCGCAGAGTTTTTCCATGATTATGCATGGCTTCTTGTATTGTTTGCTCTGATTTCAGGTGCTGTATTTTGGCAGTGGGTGAATACGACAGAAGGGGCGCTTCGATGGAGTCGCTTTGTGCTGAAAGTGCCAGTGCTCGGCACCTTGCTCCGTTACATCGCGTTGTCTCGTTTTGTGCATAGTTTTGCCATGGTTGTGCGCGCAGGTATGCCGATCACAGAAGGGTTGAGTATCTCAGGTTACGCAAGCGGGAACCCATGGATCGCCAAGCGTATATCGCGTATGAGAACAGCGATAGAGCGAGGTGAGTCTCTTTATCCGGCTGCTTTAATTAGTGGTGTTTTTACTAGTTTGGTGTTGCAGATGCTTGCCGTGGGTGAAGAGTCCGGAAATCTGGATGTTTTGTTAGAAGAAGTGGCTCAATTTTACGATGAAGAGGTCGATTATAGTCTAAAGACATTAACGGATGTCATTGAGCCGATTTTAATTATTGCGATGGGCTTGGTCGTTTTGATGTTAGCGCTAGGGGTGGCGTTACCTATTTGGGACCTTGGTCAGGCAGCAATGGGCGGCAACGTAAGTTAAAAATTATAACAACGATAATACTCAAGTAATGAAACGCTAAAGTCGAACTATTCAAAATAACGACTACGCTAACGCGCATTGAGTAAGTTTCTAATCATATAAAATAAAGGCAACAAGCCAATGAAAAAAACGATTGGACAACTAGGGACGGATGTAAATCAGAAAGGGTATCGAAAATCAGGCCGATCTTGGGTGCTGGTGTCGAGTGTAGTGATCGCAAGTTTGCTGGCAGTAAATGCTGTCGCGAAATACGCGGATTTTCATGAAGTCGCTCGCGATTACCACCATGCTATGCAAGATGATGCGAATCAACGCATGCAAGTGTTGAGCTTGGTCACATCGGAACGAGAAAAATAAGGTCGGCGCTAGTCAATAAGCCTAGTCCGTCTATAGTTAATAATAACAAATTAACGAATATCGAATTATGCAGAAGTACAGTCTAATGCGTGCACGTCAGTCGCGCGGTTTTACCCTTATTGAATTAGTGATGGTTATTGTCATCTTAGGTATTTTGTCTGCCTTTGCAATTCCACGATTTGCAGATCTTGGAAAAGAAGCGCGTGAGGCTTCGCTTGCCGGTGTCGCAGGTGCCATCAAATCTGCAGCAGCAATTGCTCATGCGGAGCAATTAGTGAAAGGTGCAAGCTTAGGCGAAGCCGTCACATTGGATGGTGCTCGTATTACCATGGTGAACGGATATCCGACGGCTAATATAGCCGGCATTGCTATTGCTGCGGGTGTTGAACAAAACAAAGACTTTATTGTTCAAAGCGAGGGTGCTCGAGGTGGTGATGTCTTGCGTCTAGAGCTTCAAAAAGATTGTTATGTTGATTACACAGCGGCGAAAGCTGATCTTGATAACACTGCTCCAATTCGCGTTAGTTATGGCGTGAATGTTGTCGCCACTGGTTGTGGCTAGTTTTAAAGCGAATCGTGCGCGGCAACGAGGATTTACCTTAGTAGAACTTATTGCCGTCATTCTTATTCTATCGAGCCTTGTCTGGCTCTCTGTTCGCTCTTTTTCTCCAAGTTTATTTCATACCTACTCGTATACTCAGGTCTTGAATCAATATATTGCTAGGGCGCAATCCTTGGCACTTGCTAACCAAGATAAGGCAGGCGTTTATGTTGAGCTCAATGCCTTAGAAGAAAAGCCAGTGATATTGCTTCTGATATCTGATCGGCATGTATCTCGCTTTGAGTCAAAAGAGCGTTTTTCCGTTCGTTCCTTAGAAGGAGAGTTATCTTCTAAACCTCTTCGTTTAGCTTGGCGTAAAGACGGTCAGCTTGATGCTGCGCGTCCTCAGCCTTTGAAGCTATCTGTTGATAAAGAGAGTAAGCTGATTTGTATAATGCTTAATGGTGAAGTTATCGAAGATCAGACGATCGCTGCGTCTGAATGTGGTGGGCTATGAGAACGTTTAACACAATACGTGGGTTTACCTTAGTAGAAGTCTTAATTGCCTTGCTCGTTTTGACTGTCAGTGTCTCTAGCCTTTTTTATGCTTATCGCCTTGCTTTATCGGGTGTCGGTAAAAGCATTGAAGCACAGCAGTCCATCATGCTGTCGAATAGCTATTATTCTGATCTCAATCACCAATCACCTAGCCAGTTAAAGAAAAACCTCGAAGAAAAGTGCAAAGCGCTTACGGCACGAAATGAAAGTGTGAGTATCGTGCATCAACCTCCTATGTTGGCAGGTTCGCTTTATCTTGGTTTGAACAACATTTATGAATCATATTCCGTCGAGATCACTTTTCCTTGCACGGGTTTAACGGACTCTCGTTTATTAGCAAACTTGACCATTATGCCGCCATCTGGCCAAAAATATGAATTTGATATGGCTATGAGTAAGTTGTTAAGTGAACCGGTGAGTAAGTCCAATGCTCTCTAAACAGAAAGGTGTCACGTTGATCGAGCTAGTGCTAGCGATCGTTGTTGGTGCGGCGGTGATTGCAATGCTGATCCCTGTGTTGAAATTTATGTTTAGTGTGCCAGAAAAGGCCCAAGCAGCTGATAGAGCCTCGCATAAAGCATTCATAGTGAGTGAAAATATCGTTCGAGCACTTCGTAACGCTAGTGAGGTGCAGATAGAGTCAGAGCAATGCCTAACAGGAGAGAGCAAGGCGCAATCATTCTCTTTTTGTTTTGAGGGTGGAGAGCTAATCCGGACAGACGCTTTTGGAAACAAGAATGTCTTAATGCGAAGTATCTCTGGTCGCTTTGATAAGGTTGCGAACGCAAGCGCGATTAACCTTGCTTTTGTCATTTCTGAATCACAAGCACGCTATTCGTTCTCTCAAGCTCACTTCATGCAAAACAATGATACTTTGGGGCGAGATTAAATATGTATGCACGTGCGGAGCAAGGCTTTATGTTATTGAGTGCAGTGTTTGTTCTGTTGCTTTGTGCTGTATTATCGCTGACACTCGTGGAACGGACTATTAATGTGAGTGAGCGAAGCGCTACCAACATGCTTTCTGCGCAAGCATATTTTTATGCCGATTCCGTACTCGTCGAAGCAGATGATTCGGGGGCTTGTGATGTAAATAGCTCTCATGTCTTGGCAAAACATGATGCACTGTCTTGTCAGGTAAGAGTTGAGTGTAATGAATCTGAAATGAGGTCTGCCGTGGCGGTATGTAAAACGCGCGACGGCATCCCTATTGTTCGAAAGGCAATGAAATAAGGTCTATTTAGGCTTCTTCGACAACGTCTTCAGAAGACTCCATGCCTAATTCTTTGATTTTTCTTGTTAAGGTATTTCTGCCCCAGCCCAATAGTAACGATGCGTCGCGACGACGACCGCTCGTGTGGCTTAATGCCGTCTCAATCATGATTCGCTCGAACTCAGGAACAGCTGTATCAAGAATGGCGTCTTTGCCTTTTTTAAGTTCTTGGTCAGCCCATTGACGAAGCCCTTCTTGCCACGTGACGCCAGTTGCTTGAATCTCTTTGCTTTCAAGCAACTCAGGAGGGAGGTCTGATACATGAAGCTCCCTACCGCTCGCCATTACCGTAAGCCAGCGACAGGTGTTTTCGAGTTGTCGAACATTACCTGGCCATGGCATTGCGCTCAGATATTCCTCGGTTTCGGGTCTTAGTATTTTAGGTTCTACCGCGAGCTCGTCTGCAGCACGCTTTAAGAAAAAGTGCGTGAGTTTCGGTATGTCTTCTCGACGATCGCTTAAGCGAGGTAAGTGCACACGAATGACATTCAAGCGATGAAATAAATCTTCTCTGAACGAGCCATCTGATACGAGGCCTTCTAGATTTTGGTGTGTCGCAGCAATAATTCGGACATCTACTTTGACCGGTGTGTGTCCACCAACGCGGTAAAATTCGCCGTCAGCAAGCACGCGTAACAGCCGTGTTTGCGTATCTGCAGGCATGTCACCAATTTCATCTAAGAACAGTGTGCCGCCGTTCGCTTGTTCAAACCGTCCAGTTCGCTGGCCGCCTGCTCCTGTAAATGCGCCTTTTTCGTGACCGAATAGTTCAGATTCAATCAAATCTTTCGGTATAGCGGCCATATTAAGTGCAATAAATGGCTCTTTCGCTCGAGGACTATGTTGGTGCAAAGCTTTAGCGACGAGCTCCTTACCTGTTCCCGATTCCCCGTTAATGAGAACCGTAATATTTGAATGAGAAAGACGGCCGATAGCACGGAAAACTTCCTGCATTGCTGGTGCTTCACCAATAATGACAGTGCTTTCTTCAATGTTATTAACTTGTGTGTCGCCATTTTTTGCACGTAGCTCTTGCGAGTGAGCAATTGCGCGCTTCGCAAGTGCGACGGCATCTTCGAGATCAAAGGGCTTTGGCAGGTAGTCAAAAGCACCTTTTTGGTAGGATGTGACGGCACTGTCTAGGTCTGAATGAGCCGTCATTATGATCACAGGGATATCAGGATCATGTTGATGGATGCCAGTGAGTAACTCTAAGCCATCAATGCCCGGCATACGGATATCGCTAATCACGGCGTCAGGCGTTTCTCTCGTTAAGCTATCCAGAACGCCATCCGCGCTTTCGAATGAACGAATAGTGTAGTTTTCCTTTGCTAGGGCTTTTTCTAGTACCCATCGAATTGATCTATCGTCGTCAATTATCCATACGAGTGGTTGGGAACTCATGTTACATCTCCAAAGGAAGGTAAACGATAAAGTCAGTACGGCCAGGTTGGCTCTCGCACTCTACTAAACCATTATGTTTGGTAAAAATACTTTGTGTGATTGACAGTCCAAGGCCCGTGCCTTCAGCGCGACCGCTAATCATTGGGTAGAAAATGTTCTGAATGAAGTTTTTATCAATGCCGGGACCATTATCGATAAGCTCGATACGAGCAACGATTCGATGGCGTGTTTGACCAATCGTAAATTGTCTTAGCGCACGCGTACGAATAGTGATACTCGCGTCTTCACCAGATTGCGCTTGCGGCTCTAATGCTTGCAGCGCATTTTTTGCGATATTTAGGAAGCCTTGAATGAGTTGGCTTTTATCTCCTTGTATCTCAGGAATACTTGGGTCGTAGTCTTTGACGATGCGAATTGCATTACCTGACTCGGCTCGAATGAGCGCACATACGCGCTCCAAGATTTCGTGCACGTTAAGAGGGCTCAGATTGAGCGCTTTGTGGGTGCCTAACATGCGGTCCACAAGATCACGTAAACGATCCGTTTCTTCTATGATTACCTGCG
Source organism: Oleiphilus sp. HI0067 (assembly GCF_001635735.1). NCBI lineage: Bacteria > Pseudomonadati > Pseudomonadota > Gammaproteobacteria > Oceanospirillales > Oleiphilaceae > Oleiphilus > Oleiphilus sp. HI0067. The sequence goes on along the minus strand of NZ_LWFI01001088.1, from coordinate 95,574 downwards.
TATACTCGCTTTGCTCATCGCTTAGTTCCGATGACAGGAGCTGTGCCGCACCACGAATTCCTCCAAGAGGATTCTTGATTTCATGTGCAAGGCCTCTAATGAGGATTTTCGCTGTTTCTTGATTTTCTTGTAGCTGTTCTTCTCGGCTGATTCTAAGTAATCGATCTTTTGCTTGTATCTCAACAAGTAAACAAGGCGCATTATTAGCGATCAGACTAGAAACAGTGCAGTCAACGAGAATGTGTTCGCCATTTAATAAGGTCATCTTACATTCGCGTTGAGTGTAAGAGTGCCCCGTTTTAAGGATCTCTTTCATCTCGTCGATGAGATTACTTTCAATGTCACTAAATAGTTCAGGAAATTTCGCGGCTTCCAAGCGTTTTTGGCTTACTTGGGTCAACATTTCAGCAGCAGGGTTGTAATCAAGCACCGTCAAGTCTTCCGCTAAAACGAGAACGGATGTCGATAGGTTGTCTAGGATCACTGATTGCTGAATGTTTTGGTTTTTCATTCGTCTTTTCTGGCTTTATATGATGGTTTCGCACCGTTTAAGACAACTAGCAATAATTAAACCATTTGCGGTGCATTCATTTTGATAAGAGCTAAGTTATTGAATTTACCAAGATTGTTATTCTGTTAATCGCTCGATAACAATCCTTCGCACTTGAGGAGAGCACAATGAAGATTTTACATGCACCATGGTGGTGCATCAAGAGTTTAGTTTAGCTTTGAAGGTCGGTGCATTGTGAAAGATATGGAGGAGGATTTGATGATTTTACCGCTAGCATCGCTAATCTGAACGCTAAGTTGGTGCGTTCCGCGAAATACGTTATCAACAATCAACGATGTGGTGCGTTGTTCGCCTACGAGTTGGTTATCGATGAAGATTTTATATATGTGGCTCGGTCTTAATTCTGGGAATGAGGTAAAAGAAATGTTTACTGTGCCAGAGCCGCTGTGGAATGCACTGTCATTGCTAGGGCTTAGTATCTTTAAGGATTGATAGAGTTCTTTTGTTGTTGTGTCAGCTTGTTGAGTGTTCGTTGAGCTAGGAGGTAGTTTAAGTGCGGGTACTGTAGCGACATCTTGCACTTCTATTGTTTCAGAGCGTTCGCTTGGTTCGTCTGAGAAAGAGATGCTGCCATCAGGGTTAATGGTTTTGTAGACCTTGGTAGCGCCACTTAGGCCAATTGTTAAAGCCAAAAGGAAGAGGGAAGAAATGATTGATTTTGTCATGGCTTCGGGCAGCTCCGTTGCGTATTAGGCTGCTACTAGTATGAACCTCAGATATAAAAAAGCCCAGCATTTGCTGGGCTTTTCTTTAAAACAAAGTCTTAAACTGAGTAGTACATGTCGAACTCAACTGGGTGAGTTGTCATGTTCAATGTCTCAACTTCTTCACGCTTAAGTTCAAGGTAGCCTTGAATCATATCTTCAGTGAACACGCCGCCTTTTGTAAGGAATTCGTGATCAGCTTCAAGAGCGTCAAGTGCAACGTCAAACGTTTCAGCAACAGTTGGGATCTCAGCCGCTTCTTCAGCTGGAAGATCGTACAAGTCTTTATCTGCTGGATCGCCAGGGTGGATCTTGTTCTGGATACCGTCAAGACCAGCCATCATCAATGCAGAGAACGCCAAGTATGGGTTTGCAGATGGGTCAGGGAAACGAGCTTCCATACGACGCGCTTTTGGCGAGTTAACGAATGGAATACGGATAGAAGCTGAACGGTTACGTGCAGAGTATGCAAGCATAACTGGAGCTTCGAAACCTGGAACCAAACGCTTATAAGAGTTTGTAGAAGCGTTAGTGAATGCGTTGATCGCGCGAGCATGCTTGATGATACCGCCGATGTAGTACAAACACTCGTCTGAAAGACCTGCGTAGCCGTCACCAGCGAAGATGTTGTTGCCATCTTTTGCTAGAGACATGTGTACGTGCATACCAGAACCGTTGTCACCTACAAGAGGCTTAGGCATGAATGTCGCAGTCTTGCCGTAAGCGTGTGCAACGTTGTGTACACAGTACTTAAGAATTTGAACTTCGTCGGCTTTGTTTACAAGTGTGTTCGCACCAACGCCGATTTCACACTGACCAGCAGTACCTACTTCGTGGTGGTGTACTTCGATCACTAGTCCCATTGCTTCCATTGCAGCACACATTGCGCCACGAAGATCGTGCAAAGAGTCAACTGGTGGTACTGGGAAGTAACCGCCTTTAACGCCAGGACGGTGACCAGTGTTGCCGCCTTCGATGCTTGCGTCGCTAGACCATGCAGCTTCTTCAGAGTTGATTTGGTACATCGCACCGCTGATGTCAGCTTTCCACTTAACATCGTCAAATACGAAGAACTCTGGCTCTGGACCAAACAATGCGCTGTCTGCGATGCCAGTAGACTTCAAGTATTCTTCTGCGCGCTTAGCAACAGAGCGTGGGTCACGCTCGTAGCCTTGCATAGTTGCAGGCTCAACGATGTCACAACGCAAGATAAGAGTGGTTTCTTCAGTGAAAGGATCAAGAACTGAAGTAGAGTCGTCAGGCATAAGGATCATGTCTGATTCGTTGATGCCTTTCCAGCCAGCGATAGATGAACCGTCAAACATTTTGCCTTCTTCGAAGAAGTCTTCGTCAACTTCAGATGAAGGGATGCTTACGTGCTGCTCTTTACCACGTGTGTCTGTGAAGCGAAGGTCTACCCACGTTACTTCATTTTCTTGGATCAGGCCCAGAGTTTTCTCTGACATTATATTTACTCCATTTAACGGATGTTTTCGAACACCAAAGAGGTCGTTCTTGTATTTCGGTCTGCGACGATTGTTATCACCTTTGCAGATGTTTGTTGTCGCAAACTGTTGTTTTATTGACGCAATAAGCGTTCTTTGGGGCTTATTTCGTACTCGCGCCTATAAAATTGGCAGCAGCGTAACACGCTAGGCAACCTATTTATAGGGTTTCACGGGGTGTGCCCGCTTTTGGTTCACTAGATATGCAAGCATCTTGCCAAAAGTTAAGAGGCTCTATTTTTTGAGTATAAACAACGAATTAGGAATTTCTTGGAATTTTACAAAGGTTTTTATTGCGCCTTAATGGTGCGCATGGCTTCTTGCAGGGTCAATTTGGTGCATTCGTTGTTTTGGGTAGGATTGCAAATAAATGTACATTTGATGTCCATCTTCATTTGCTTGCTGTATACTCCGCGTCCGATTTTTTAACCCTCAAATTTTTGGGAATTGCTGTTGTGATTGAGAACCTTAGAAATATCGCCATTATCGCGCACGTTGACCATGGTAAGACTACCCTGGTTGATGGCTTGTTAGGTCAGTCCGGTACCTTAGATCGTAAAGATGAAGGTGCTGAGCGAATTATGGACTCGAACGATCAAGAGAAGGAGCGTGGCATTACCATTCTTGCTAAGAACACAGCAATTACATGGAATGATTACCGTATTAATATTGTGGACACTCCTGGGCACGCCGACTTCGGTGGTGAGGTAGAGCGTGTTCTTTCTATGGTTGATTCTGTACTACTTCTTGTTGATGCAGTAGACGGACCGATGCCACAGACGCGTTTTGTAACGTCAAAGGCGTTTGAGAAAGGTTTGAACCCGATTGTTGTTATCAACAAGATTGACCGTCCGGGTGCGCGTCCTGATTGGGTAATGGATCAGGTGTTCGACTTGTTTGATCGACTCGGTGCAACCGATGAGCAGTTAGACTTCCCTGTGATTTATGCGTCTGCATTGAATGGTATTGCGGGAGATGATCCGGAAGAAATGGCAGAAGACATGACGCCATTGTTTCAAATGATCGTTGATCAAGTTCCAGCGCCAAAAGTTGACCCTGAGGGTTCTTTCCAAATGCAAATCTCTGCATTGGATTATGATTCATATGTAGGTGTTATTGGTATTGGACGCATCACGCGCGGAACGCTGTCGCCTAATCAGCAAGTTATTGTTAAGCAAGCAGATGGCAACGAGCGTAAAGGTAAGGTTCTTAACGTGAAGGGTTATCATGGTCTTGATCGTGTGGATACTGATTTGGCGAGTGCGGGCGATATTGTGTGTATTAATGGTATCGACGGATTAAGCATTTCAGATACTTTATGTGATCCAGCAAATGTTGAAGCATTGCCGGCGCTAAGTGTTGATGAGCCAACAGTAAGCATGACCTTCCAAGTAAACGATTCGCCGTTTGCTGGTCTCGAAGGCAAGTTCGTAACTTCACGAAATATCAAAGATCGTTTAGATCAAGAGCTTATCCATAATGTAGCATTGCGTGTTGAGCAGGGCGATACAGCTGATAAGTTTGTTGTGAGCGGTCGTGGTGAGCTTCACCTTTCAGTTTTGATCGAAACAATGCGTCGTGAAGGCTTTGAACTAGCAGTATCTCGTCCAGAAGTTATCGAGAAAGAAATCGATGGCGTGATGATGGAGCCCTACGAGAACGTAGTAATTGATGTTGAAGATCAGCATCAGGGTTCGATCATGGAAGAGCTTGGTTTGCGTAAGGCTGAGTTGACTAACATGGAGCCAGACGGCAAAGGTCGCGTAAAACTCGAGTTCTCAGTGCCGTCGCGCGGTTTGATTGGTTTCCGTGGTCAGTTCCTTACGCTTACATCAGGTAGCGGTATCATGACATCTGTATTTGATCGTTATGATGTAGTTAAAGCTGGTGAAGTTGTATCACGTCAAAATGGTGTATTGATTTCAATGGTGAAAGGCAAGACCTTGTCTTACTCTTTATTCAATCTTCAGGATCGTGGTCGTTTATTCTTGGGTCACGCTGTAGATGTATATGAAGGCCAGATTATCGGTATTCACTCTCGTTCTAACGATTTGGCAGTTAACCCTACAAAAGGTAAGCAGCTAACGAACGTACGTGCATCTGGCACAGATGAAGCGTTAACGCTGGTTCCACCTATTCGTCACACGCTAGAGCAAGCGCTTGAATTCATCGAAGATGATGAGCTAGTTGAGGTAACGCCTGAAAGCATTCGTTTGCGTAAAAAGCTATTGACTGAAAACGAACGTAAGCGCGCGAAGTAAGTTTTTCAGTAAAGTTTAGAAAGCCGAAGCATGTCTTCGGCTTTTTTTATATCTTGAGAAAGTAAACATATACTGGAGTCAGAGTACTTTTACTCTGACCTCTAATTGGTTTTGGAAAGTGAGGCGATGAAAGCACTTATTCAAAGAGTAAAAAATGCATCGGTTGAAGTGAATGGGCAAATTGTCGGAGCTATTGATGAGGGTATTCTTCTGCTGCTAGGCGTTGAGAAAGATGACGATCAGCTGGTTTCAGACCGTATGCTCAAAAAAATTCTCGCTTATAGAATCTTTGATGATGAGAACGGAAGAATGGGGAGAAGTCTTGCTGATATAAATGGCGGTTTGTTGGTTGTGTCACAGTTCACCTTAGTGGCTGATACTAAAAAAGGAACCAAGCCGAGCTTTTCTTCAGCGGCGCCGCCGGAGCATGGTGAGTTGATATATAACCACTTTGTGGCACAAGCGTACGAATCGCACCAAAATATTGCGACCGGTCAATTCGGCGCAGATATGCAGGTAAGCCTCTTAAACGACGGGCCTGTGACCTTTATGTTAGAGCTCTAATCTTGCATTTATTGCCTTATTTTCCCTGAAATATGACAAAAATAAGAATTTTTGCACTAAAAAATTGCGTAGTGTAACAAAGTGTACTAAACAGAATACAAGGGAATGCATTAAGTTATTGCTCTAACACGCTGTTTTGACTATAAAAATGAACATTTTGTAGGTTTTTGTGGGTGCCATTGGAAATCTGGCACGGTTCTAGCTAAATGCTTAAGCGTTAGGAAATGGAGTAACTTGCCATTAGTAAGCGGCGATACTCTTGTTTAGAAACGAGTGCTGACAAAGCGCATATTTTCTAAACAAGCTGTAACGTGCGAAATGTGAACTTTTTGGCTTAAGATACTTTTGGTCAAACCAACGAGCATACTTTTGGTGCACTCAGTGTTCGAAAGTATGGCAGTCGTGAAAGAAATTGCTCGGTCATTTCGGTTGTAATATTTCTGTCATGGGTGTGAAATTAAATGGGCACCACTTTGGGGTTTCCCATTGAAACTATAAAAAACAATTTAATAGCTATTAAATTAACTAAGAACGAGCGGGCAAGGCCCAATCTTCAATTAGCAATAAGGAAGACGAAATGAAAAAGACTCTGATCGCTTCAGCTGTAGCAGCAGCTGCACTATCTTCAAACGCATTCGCGATGGATCATGCATCTGATCTTGCTGAAAAGCTTGATTTAATGCCAACTATCTACGGTAACATTCAGTTAGTTAACGACACTACTGATGACTCGCTTACAGATGATACTACTTCTGAGTTCGCAGATAACGGTTCTACGCTTGGCTTCAAGCACGAGCACGAGATCGCTTCAGGTATCTCAGGTTATTTCAAAGCTGAGCTTGAGTTCGATGCTGATGACAAAGAAGGTAACGGCGGCCTTAACGGTTTTGACGAAGCTTACATCGGTGTAAAAGGTGATTTCGGTAGCGTTCAGTTTGGTTCTGACGATACTGTTGCTGAAGATTTCGACGTTATGGACTTCGAAGAAGTTTATGGTATCGGAACTGGTAACTTGGTTGGTATGTCTGAAGGTGACAACATCCAATACCGATCTCCAGATTTCAACGGTTTGACTTTTGGTGTTACTCAAAAAGCTGATCAAAAGCCTACTGACACTGTATTGACTTCTGCTTCTGTTGGTTACTCTGCAGATGCATTCGGTGCAACTCTTTCTTACGCAGTTGGTCGTGGCGATGCAGAAGATGCATTCGGTCTTGGTGGTACTTTCGCTATTGAAGACTTAACTTTGATGGCTTCTTACGAAGATCAAGATAAAGCTTCATACGCTGCGATTGGTGCATTGTACACAATGGGTGCTGCTCAATTTGCTGCTCAATACGGTACTGGTGACAACGGCTTGGACGGTGCTGCTGAAGAAACTGTTGACGAGTTCTGGTTGCAAGCGCTTTATAACATCAGCGACAACATGTACACGTACATTGAATACGTTGATGCAGAAGAAGAAACTGGTTCTACTACTACTAAGGATCAGTCTAACTTCTCAATCGGTGCTACATACTATTTCTAAGTCTAACTTAGTAAGCTAGTTAAAAAGAACCGGCCTATTGGCCGGTTTTTTTGTGTCTGTTGTTTAGTAAAATTTTACTGTTGTTAAGGTGTTGGATTAGAAAATGGCAAGAGAATTGGAATTGAAGCTGCGTTGTCGCGAGCAGATTGATTTGCAGGCTGTAATACAGTGTTGTGAAGATCTTGGTGCTACTTTTGCTTCTAAAGATCAGGCGCTCACTGAATCGAAGAATCTGCGCAATATTTACTTTGATACGGATTCTCTATTGCTGCACAAACAGCGCATGGCTTTGCGGGTGCGAAATAAAGCTGGATATTACATTCAAACACTTAAAACATCTGGAACAAGTATTGATGGAATCAGTCAGCGGGGTGAGTGGGAGTGGTCGCTGGATCAGAGCGAGTTAGATATGCCTTTGTTGAATGAAGCGCCTGTCTGGAGTGCGCAGTTGCGTGATCAAGAATATCGTGCTGTGTTTGAAACGAACTTCTTACGCGAAGCGTGTGAGTTTGATTATCAGGGTTACGCTTTTGAGCTGGTATTAGATGTCGGAGAGATTGTATCTCAAGCTCGCACTAATACGGTGTCTATCAATGAAATTGAGATTGAGCTGAAGGTCAGTCATTCTGCCGAGTCGGCTGGTATGGGAACTGGAAAGGCTGTTTCGGTTTTACAAAGTTTATCGCATGCACTGTGTCAGAACTTGCCATCAGAGCAATATGATGTAAGCAAGGCGGAACGTGGGTACGCCTTGTTTTTAGGCTAAAGAATGATGTTTGGCGGTATTAAGAAGATGAAGTTAGTTGTTGCATGTAAAGCTTGCTTGCTATGTCTTATTCTGAGTTTGTATGCCTCTGTTTCTTTTGCTGATCTCCCAATTGAAAACGCGACAGAAAAAGCAGCTGAGCAAGCGCCTGGCGGCGTGGATGCAATTCAGCATAGCGATGTGAAGTTGGCCGAGTTTTACGTGCTTTATCAGTCAGTGCTGTCTGATTACCTTGTGCCGGGTGAGAAGAATGGTGTTGAACTTAATTTAGTCAATTATGCCGATCTTCGTTCTGACGATCGGTTAGATACGCTCATGCAGTTTTTGGCTGAATACGATTATGATCAACTAACGAATAAGACGGAGCGTATTGCCTACTTCTTGAATGCGTACAACATTATGGCGATCAATATGGTTGTCGAAAATTGGCCCCTGAAAAGTCTTCGCGGTTTAGGGAATATGTTTCGTCCTGTGTGGACGCATAGTTGCGGCACATTTAATAACGAGCACATGACCCTGCGAAAGCTTGAGCATGATATTTTGCGAAAACAAAATGAGCCTCGCATTCATTTCGCTTTAAATTGCGCTTCTGTTTCATGTCCTGATTTGCGATCTGAGCCCTATGTTGGCGAGAGGCTCGAGCAACAGTTGTCTGAGCAAACTTTTGGCTTCTTTAAACAATCGGGAAAGGGCGTGGTTGTTGATGGCAATCAGATCAAGGTGACACCTTTGCTTGATTGGTTCGAGGAGGATTTTGAACCGGTAGGTGGGGTGACTGCTTTTCTTCATACATATCTGCCAAAAGATAGTGTTCCTGCTGATTGGCAGCTTCAAGGTTTTCTTCCGTACGATTGGGAGGTCAATGCGCATCTCTCGGGATCAGAAAAACGCCAAATTAGAATGCGAGATAAGTAAGTCTTTCGGTTTCCTCTTCCGGCTTAAAACTTGATGCAGGGCAGCATTTTGTTGAGATGCTTTGCTACACTTCTTCGCATTACTCGTATTCTTTATCGTTTCATTGGTATCCACTATGTCGTTCGCACATTTTGTCGTTGAGCAACCATCCTCTTTACGCGCAAACGCTACCCGTTTTTTAGATCATGTTCAGGAAAGTGATTCTTATGAATTGCTGTCTGATGATTTCAAAGCAACGTTGACGCGAGCTTGTGCGCTCAGCCCTTTTGTCGCTGAGTTTGTCTCTAAGTACCCTGAAGTATTAGTTGATTGGCAGTCACCGGATTCGGCTTTGTTTTTAGGGCGATCTGAAAAATTGATGACTCAGCTCTTAGCTCAGAAGCTAGACGAGTGTAATGATGAAACTCAAGCAATGGCTGTGTTACGCGTGTTTCGGAACACTGAGCAGGCAAGGATTATATGGCGAGACATGAATGGTCTTGGCAATCTTGATCAGACGCTCGCCGAGGCGAGTGCGTTGGCTGATGTGTGTATTCAGCAATGTTTGATTTGGTTGCACGCACGTTTTATTGCGCGATATGGAACACCGCGCAACGCTGATGGCGAAGAGCAGAGAATGATTGTGCTCGGCATGGGTAAATTAGGTGCGCGCGAGCTCAATGTGTCTTCTGATATCGACTTAATTTTTGCCTTTCCTGAAAAGGGCGAGACAGACCATCCAAAAAAGCCCATTGATAATCATCAATTTTTCTCAAAGTTGGGGCAGAAGCTGATTCATATGTTGGATGCTCAAACGGCAGAGGGTTTTGTATTTCGCGTTGATATGCGTCTGCGGCCTTATGGAACTAGCGGTGCCTTGGCTTTGAATCTGCGCGGTTTTGAAGATTACTTCCAAACACAAGGTCGTGAATGGGAGCGTTTTGCCATGCTGAAGGCGCGTGCAATCACCGGTACCAAAAATGACCGAGCAGTGTTGCTGAAGAGTATCATTCAGCCATTTGTGTATCGTAAATATCCCGACTATTCGAGCTTTCAAGCTTTGCGAGATATGAAGCGACTTATTATGTCTGAGGTGCATCGCAAAGGTGGCGATAGAAACATTAAGCTGGGTAGCGGTGGGATTCGTGAGATTGAATTTATTGCGCAAGCCGCGCAGCTCATATACGGAGGTCGTGACTTAAGACTCCAAGACACTGGTCTGCAAAGCGCTTATCAAACACTTGCTGAACAAGATTATCTGCCTAGTGAGTGGGTTGATCGTTTGTTAGAGGCATATTGTTACCTGCGCGATTTAGAGCACGCAATACAGGGGTATAAAGATCAGCAGACTCAGCAATTGCCTGATGAAGAAGCTGCACAAGATGCCGTTGTGCTGGCTATGAATGAAGAAAGTTGGGGCGCGTTAGTTGCCAGGCAAGCCAAGTTGCGGGCAAATGTATCGGCTATTTTTGAAGAGTTCCTGCAAGAAGATGCACAAAGCGAAGAGCATGAGGATGCTGGTGCTTATGAGTGGCTTCAGATCTGGCAGGTCGAAGACGATGAGCAGGGAAGTCGCACAGAGGCTTGGGCCAAGGAATTTGAACGGGCAGGGTATGATGATCCAGTTCTAGCCGCTCAGGCGATGGTTCAATTCAAAGACTTACCGCGTTTTCGCTCGATGACGCCAGCTGCGTATAAACGATTCGAAGAATTTTTGCCTCGCTTGCTTAATACGCTGGCAGTTGGCGAAGCGCCGAGCCTGACGTTAAAGCGCGTTTTGAAAGTAGTTCAAGCCGTCTTAGGGCGTTCTATCTATTTGGTTCTTCTTATTGAAAATGAGCAGGCGCTTCAACAGCTTTGTAAGTTGTGTTCAGAGAGTGAATGGTTCGCTGAACATATTTCGGCCACGCCAGTTGTACTCGATGACTTACTAAAGCCGGAGTTGCTGTATACGCCGCCTAAACGCGAAGAGTTAAGTGATGAGTTGCGTCAGTCCTTGTTACGTATTCCTGAGGAAGATCTTGAAGCGCAGATGGATTGTTTGAGGAATTTCAAACAGTCACATATGTTGCGTGTCGCAGCCGCTGAGATAAGCGGTGTCTTGCCTGTGATGAAAGTAAGTGATTACTTAACATGGTTGGCTGAAGCCTGTGTCGATTCGGCATTATCGATCGCTTTGCACAACTTAAGTCAGAAACATGGTTTCCCAGAAGGGGACGAATTAGAAGGTGGCTATTCTGGGTTTGCTGTGGTCGGTTACGGCAAGCTTGGTGGTATTGAGCTGGGCTATAGTTCAGACCTCGATATGGTATTTATTTACGATGCCAATGACTTCGGCTCAACGGATGGCGATAAGCCAATTAATAATCAGCTTTTTTATACTCGTTTAGGTCAGCGCTTGGTGCATATTTTGGGAGCCCAAACCTCTCAAGGGATATGTTATGAAGTGGACATGCGTTTGCGCCCCTCTGGTAATTCTGGAATGTTGGTGTCTTCGATTAAAGCCTTTGAAAAATACCAAAGAGAAGATGCTTGGACGTGGGAGCATCAGGCCTTAGTTCGTGCTCGCTGTGTTGCTGGTGATGAGCGGGTAATGGCTAAATTTGATGCAGTACGCGATGCAATTTTGAGTATGCCAAGAGAGCGCGCCAAGTTGCTTGAAGAAGTCCGAGTGATGAGAGAGAAGATGCATACGGCTGCAGCAGATAAGCTCGGCTCGATCGACATGGCAGAAAAAAATATCAAGCAAGGTCGAGGTGGATTGATTGATATTGAGTTCTTAACGCAGTTCTTGGTATTGGCCAATGCGCATGAGCATCCATCACTAACAGTTTGGTCAGATAATGTGCGCTTGTTGGAGGCACTTTCGTCAACCATTGATGAAAAACTTTCGTATCAAGCTTTGGATGATGCGTATAGAGCCTTACGATCTGCGTTGCACAGAAAAAGTTTGTCAGGTGTTAGTTATCCTGAAGGATTGAAAGAGTTTCCGGTTGAGCGCGATGTGGCGCACGATGCGTTTGTAAAAATCTTCGGTTAATCACCATGTTGATATCAAGGATTTATCTTTCAGCTCAACTTATTCGTAGGCGAAAACGCTTGTCTTTGGTAGAATGCCCAACCTTTTATTTTTATTATTGAAACTCAAGCTAGCTAAGGCGCTAGCCACTGTAAGGAGTGAAGCACGATGTCGATGGCTGATAGAGATGGCCTGATTTGGTTTGACGGAAAAATGGTACCTTGGCGTGATGCTCAGGTGCACGTACTCACGCATACATTGCACTATGGTATGGGTGTGTTTGAAGGCGTCCGTGCTTATGAAACTTCTGAAGGTACAGCGATCTTTAAGCTTCAGGATCACACTGATCGTCTTTTCCGTTCTGCGCACATCATGCACATGGAAATGCCTTATACCAAAGAAGAAATCAATGAAGCGCAGAAAGCTGTTGTTCGCGAGAACAATCTGAAAGAAGCGTATTTGCGTCCAATGGTGTTCTTTGGTTCTGAAGGCATGGGTTTGCGTGCTGATAACTTAAAAGTACACGTGATTGTTGCTGCTTGGGAGTGGCCATCATATATGTCACCTGAGCTTCGCGAGCAGGGTATTAAAGTACGTACTTCTTCTTACACGCGTCATCATGTGAACATCAGCATGTGTAAAGCGAAGGCTAACGGACATTACATCAATTCTATGTTGGCTTTGCGTGAAGCATTAGATAGCGGTTGTGATGAAGCATTGCTTTTGGATAACGAAGGTTACGTTGCAGAAGGTTCTGGCGAGAACATCTTTATTATCCGTGAAGGTAAGATGTTCACACCTGAGCTTACTTCATGCTTGGATGGCTTAACGCGTCGTACTATCTTTGCTTTTGCGGAAGAGCTAGGCGTTGAGATCATTGAGAAGCGTATTACACGTGATGAAGTATATGTGGCTGACGAAGCATTCTTTACCGGAACTGCTGCGGAAGTTCTTCCAATTCGTGAATTGGATGGACGTAAGATTGGTAATGGCGCACGTGGTCCATTGACCGAGAAGTTCCAAACTATGTACTTTGACGCAGTTAAAGGTAAGCGTGAGCAAAACCAAGACTGGCTGACGCTAGTTTAATTGCGTTTTACGGTATCGGAGATACTGATTTGAAAATTTTTATCGTAGGCCCGTCCTGGGTTGGCGATATGGTGATGGCGCAGAGTTTATTTATTGCTTTGCGTCGACTCCACCCATCTGTACAAATAGATGTTCTTGCTCCAGCTTGGAGTCGCCCCATAATTGAAGCAATGCCTGAAGTGAATAAAGCCATTGATATGCCTTTAGGGCATGGTGTGCTTGATATTAAATCTCGCAGAATGCTTGGGCATAGTTTGCGCTCAGAGCAATACGACTGGGCGATTGTCCTTCCAAATTCGTTTAAGTCGGCATTGATTCCGTGGTTTGCGAAGATTCCTCGACGTACTGCCTGGAAAGGTGAAATGCGCTATGGCGTGGTCAATGATTTGCGTCAGCTAGATAAAAGCGTTTTTTCATTGATGGTGCATAAGTATGTTGGGCTCGCTTATGACAAGGGAACAACGCCAGATGCATTTGAGTGTCCGGCTCCCTTGCTTGTTCCTGCGACAGAGAATATTGCTAAAGCGATGACGAAGTTCGGTTTGGACAAGAGTAAGTCGGTGCTAGCGCTATGTCCGGGTGCGGAGTTTGGGCGTGCTAAGAAGTGGCCAGAGAGGCACTATGCAGAGATCGCACGTCGCCATATTGCTGAAGGTGGACAAGTTTGGTTATTTGGGTCTCAGAATGATGTGCCCGCATGTGGGGCTATTGCCGATTCTATCGATCAAGATTGTGTTAGTTTGCTGGCAGGCAATACCAGCCTAGAAGAGGCGGTTGCGTTAATGTCTCAAGCTGATTTGGCCTTAGCCAATGACTCAGGCTTGATGCACGTAGCGGCCGCATTGAATGTCCCAACGCTTGGCTTGTTTGGTTCGACCTCTCCAGATTACACACCGCCACTCAGTGAGAAGTCTGCGGTTATAAAAGCTAGCATAGACTGTAGTCCATGTTTCAAGCGTGATTGCCCATTTGGTCACTATAAGTGTTTGGAGGAGATGATGCCGGATAGGGTTTGGACGGCTTTGCAGGGTTTAAAATAGCTACTGCGACAACTTGGGCAGTGTTGAAAGCGAGCTCAAAATGCTCATTTATTCGCATATAAACTCTGCGTTCTCGCAACGCTTTCGCCTTGCCCACGTTTCTCTCGTAACGCTATTTGCCTCAATTTCATTTGGTTGAAAGTTAAAGTTTGCTCTCTTGTTCTCTTAGTACATTGGTTTAGTAATATTGGGGTCAGAGTACTTTTACTCTGACCCCGATCTATGAGCGTCCAGCGTTCTCAATCCTTGGGAAGCTCTGGGCATAGCGCTTGTTCAATTCCATCGCAAAGAATATGACCTAACATAATGTGTGCTTCTTGGATTGTTGCAGTAAGCGGCGCAGGAACCGCTAAGCAAGTGTCCGATATTTCCTTAAGCTGGCCTTTTTCGCCACTCATACCAATCACTTTGATGCCTTTTTTACGCGCTACATCGATGGCCTTGATTACGTTTCCAGAGTTACCAGATGTTGAGATAGCGACAAGTACATCGCCTGCTTGACCAAGTCCTGATAGTTGTCTTGCAAAGACTTCGTCATAGCCATAGTCATTACCGATCGCGGTTAAGGCTGAGGTGTCAGTGGTTAGTGCGATGGCTGGCAATGATTCACGATCAAAGCGATAGCGGCCAACGAGTTCAGCAGCAAGATGTTGAGCATCCGAGGCGCTTCCTCCGTTACCAATAAACAGTACTTTTTTACCTGCACGTATCGCTTCAACACAAAGTTGAATGGAGGTTTCTAGCTGCTCGAGGATGGCAGCATCATTTGAAATACGTGTTTTTGCTTCGATGCTGCGTTCAATATGCGCTTTGATGCGTTGACTCATATGATTATCCAATTAGTTCGCGAGTATTTTCTTGGGGCGTAGTTTACAACAGTCTTGTGACGCTGCTAAGGCTTCGTGTCTTGTAAAATCGTTTAGATTTTTCCAAATAAAGCTCTGGGAATATGCGGCTTCGGTGCGCGCTGTGCACATTTGGATCTTTGAATAAGACGGCTTTGCCGACGCCGGCAGTACGAGCTACTGAGACATCAGAGCTGCTATCGCCAACCAAAATGCTTTCAGCCAATCGTAATTTGAAGTCGCGCGTTGCTTTTGTGATCATGCCTGGTCTTGGTTTTCTGCATGTACAAGGTTGAGAAAACTTTGGATGATGCGGGCAGTGATAAGTATGCTGAACGCGAATTCCCTGCTTAGAAAACATGGATTCTATCCAATGTGTAAAAGATTGGAACGTCGCTTCGTCGTAGTATTTGCGTGCGATGCCGCTCTGATTTGTCACGATAATAATGGCATAGCTTTTTCGTTGCGCCTCTTTGCAAAGATCGAAAATGCCATCAACAAAATCGCAGTCTTCTTGGCGATGCACGTAGCCATGGTTCACGTTAATAACGCCATCTCTATCGAGTAAAAGTGCTTTGCGCGTTGGCGTTGTCATGCTGTTGTTTTATCCATTTCTTTCAAGATTTGTTCTGCAAGTAATTGATGCCCCTCTGCTGAAAAATGCGTTGGGTCGTCGTAGTGTGTTTGCATATTGCGTTCAAATACGTCGTAGCATTTTATGAGAGAGGTCTTGCTGTGTTTTTGAGCCAGTTCGGCGAGAGCGACATTATAAGCTTTAATCGCTTGGTTGCGAGATTTATCGTGATTGGGGGCTGTTTCGATCAACACCACGGAGGACTGCGTTTTATTGATGATGGTTTCTATATTTTCTTTGTATTCGTTCAAAGGAACTTGGTTTTGCATGCCAAATAGTTTGCCTATCCCTATTTTTCGACCGTATTTCTTCCATTTTTTTACCCAGCGTCGAAGAAATCTACGAGTGGATGAGTCAGGGTAATACAGCACATAAGGCGCGGCTTTGATTGTCAGCCAGCTATCGACAAGGCCATATTGAATGAAAATAATTTCGATCTTCGGGTGTTCGTAGTCTTTGAAAAACTCGAGCGCTTCACGCGTAGTAGACATGGTCAGTCCGCAATTCTGTATTGAACGCTCAAAGTGGCGCCCAACTATGTCGGCATATACTGGTGCCTTGAGTTGCTCTGTACCACAGGTATTGCAGTCGCCTAAAAACAGAAACTGAGCTTGAGTCTCTGTTAGAGAGGCGTACTTGTCTTGATATGCGTTTAGCATGCGCGTGCTCGTGAGTTGTGTTTTTGCATACTCAAATGCATCGTTTTCCATACTCGCTAATCGCCTGACCTTATGACTATTGCCAAGTTTTGCAGAGATTTCACTGCGTAACTCTTCCACCGAGTTCGCTTGAATAATTGCTTCGTTCGGAAGCAGTGAGGCTGCGCCTGATACTTTAGTTGATAGTACGGGTGTATCTGCTTGCAGCGCTTCGATCATGCTTAAACTCAATCCCTCCCGGGTCGAGTTAATAACAAGTGCATCGGCTCCGTAGAGAAATCGTCGCGCGTTATGTTGGTGGCCGATAAGCTTAATATGTTCTGACTCGTATTCTTTTAACGCTTTTTTTTCTGGGCCATCGCCAACAATGATTAGATTAACGGGCAAAGTCTGGCAGGCTTTCATCACGTTTGAATATGCTTTGACCTTTGCAAGCCTTCCAATGCAAATCAGTATTGGCCAATCAGGGGTCAAATCATAATTGGCTATTAGTTCGGCCCGCAAGATGCCTGAATCCCCGCTAAAAAGATCTATGCCATTCTCAATGCAGGTGCTGGTGACGGCTTGTTTTTGTAGTTGTGTTTGAATGTCACGACTAACTGCGATCACTGCATCAACGTGTTTCACTGAAGGATAGTTTTCTTTGAAACCGTGGATAGTGACAAGTTTTTTGATGCTTCTAGAGAGCCTTAAGGCATTGATCAGTTCGACAGACTTTAATCCATGACAGTGAATGATATCGGGTTTGAAAGCGTCAATGGCTTCTTGTACGGATTGAGAAAGTTGGGGGTTTTTGCGTGAAAGCGTGCTGTCAACAGAGAAGGTTTGTTGGGGCACTTGTTCACACAATGCTTGGTGCGCAACAAGACTGAGGATCGAATCATTATGCGAATTGAAGTATGCGATCAACTTGAGTATTTGCTGCTCCATGCCACCTTGTAACAAACCGTTTTGATTAGGCTTTGATAGGCAGAGTAAGAGAATGCGTGTTTGACTCATAAAGAAATTCGAATTATCACGGTTGCGTTGACTATAGGCTGTAATTCAATGGTATATGCTCTAAACTGCACAGCCAATTTCTTGTTTCTATCTGTCTGTTTCTCAATTATATGAAAGATAAACTCATCGCTTGGTTAGTGACGCGCATTTTGAAGTTGCTGTCGTTACTGT
This sequence comes from Oleiphilus sp. HI0067, assembly GCF_001635735.1. Lineage (NCBI taxonomy): Bacteria > Pseudomonadati > Pseudomonadota > Gammaproteobacteria > Oceanospirillales > Oleiphilaceae > Oleiphilus > Oleiphilus sp. HI0067. The sequence goes on along the minus strand of NZ_LWFI01001088.1, from coordinate 78,325 downwards.
CTTACTCATCAACGCAAAAGCTTGGGCGTGTCATTGGACGAGCGTTGTGGCTCGGTGACTCTAGTCTTACGCGGGTGACTAAAGTCAATGTAGAGCTTGCATTCCCAGACTTAGAACAAGAACAGCAACAAGCACTCATCAAAGCTAGCTTAACAGAAACCGCAAAGCTTTTTGCTGAGTTTGGCGCAATGTGGGAATGGCCTACAGAGAAAGCGCTAGGTTTAGTTAAGTCTGTTCGGGGCAAAGAGTTATTCGATATGGCGTCAGAGCAAAACAAAGGGTTGATCGTTCTTGCGCCGCACCATGGCAATTGGGAATTGGTTGGTTTGTATTTATCTACATTACGCCCCATGGCTGCCTTATATCGCCCCCCTAAAATAAAGCCTTTAGAAGACTACATGTCTAAAGTGCGTGGTCGTCATGGCTCAGAGTTAGTGCCCACCACGAAACGTGGGGTGATTCGTTTGTTCTCGATTTTGCGTGAGCAAGGAATGGTTGGTGTATTACCTGATCAGGTTCCTCAAGGCAGCGGCGGTATTTTCGCACCATTCATGGGGGTCGAAGCGAATTCTGTCAAGCTGGTGTCGCGTTTGATCGAAAAGACAGATTGCTTGGTATTAAGTCTGGTTGCGATGCGCCGTGAGGACGGTACGGGATTTGACTTGATCTTTAGAAAGGCAGATCCGGATATTTATAGTGATGACTTATATACCTCGGTTGCTGCTATGAATCGAACAGTAGAGACCTGTGTGCGTGATAGACCCGAACAATATCAATGGGAATATAAGCGTTTCAAAGACGCACGAAAGGGAAGTCGACATACCTACGGATAGCTCGCGTATGCAACGAACAATTGTCTGTTTGAAGTGGGGTGAGATGTACGGCCCTCAATACGTCAACAATCTCTACGCAATGATTAGGCGTAATCTACAGGGCGATTTTCGCTTTGTTTGTCTAACGGATAATTCGACCGGCATTCGATCCGAAGTTGATTGCCAGCCTTTGCCAGATTTTCCAGAACCTGAATGGAAGTATGCGAGATACTGCTCAGCATGGCGCAAATTAGCCTTGTTTGATGCGGGTAAGTTGGGCCTAAACGGCCGTATTTTATTCTTAGATTTAGACCTTGTTATATTGAGTGCCATTGATGAGCTCTTTGAGGGTGATGCGCCTTTTTTGATGCTAGAAAATTGGTATCAACCTGGTAATGGTCAGGCGTCTTTAATGCGTTATGACAGTGACTTTGCCAAACCTGTATTAGACGAGTACTTGTCTGATTCTGAGACGATATTGAAGACTTACGTAACTGAGCAAGCGTTTATTGCGGAGCGTTTGTGCGTTAATGGCGCTTACTTTGACCCAAGTTATTGCGTGAGCTTTAAAAAACATGTGATGCATAGTGATTGGCGTCGTTTTACGAGCAAGCCCTATGATAAACCCGAGGGGGCCAAGGTCATTGTGTTTCATGGTCGGCCAAACCCGCCGGATGCGATTAAAGGTGATTGGGGGAAGTCATTACCTGCATTAAAACGCTGGTGGAAGGGTTTAAAGCCTTGTCCTTGGATTGCCGATTATTGGCGTGAGTGAGCGTACTCGTAGTGCTCCATAAACTGGGTCCAGTTTGCTTCGGTCCAAATAATTCCATGTCGAACATGTTCTTTGATGAAGCTGCGCTCTAGACGTTCGATCATGCGCATTCGGTGTCGTTCTTTCAGTTTAAAGATTTTAGCTTGATCAAAGTCGATGACCCAAACCTTTTTCTGAGCATCTACCAGAATGTTCTGAATATTTAGGTCGGGGTGGAAGACGCCATGCTTGTGCAGGTCTGCAATGCAATAGGCCAAGTCTTTAATAAGTTGGTTGCTTGCAGGTTCTTGCAGTACTTTGAGAAGGTCTTCTGCTGTGTCGATGCGTTTCGTGAGAAGGTCTGCCGTATAGTGACGTCCTCTTTTAATAACGCGCGCGCCCGCAGGCTCTGGAACGGGTAGTCCTGCATCATGGAGTTTCTGTAGTATTCGGAACTCTTTGATAGATCGTGTTTTATCAAACGAAAAGAATAAATAGTGATCACGATTAAAGCGGCTAATTAGCCCGCCTCGATAATAGTGACGCAACACAAGTGCATACTCGTTATGGCGCACAAACCAGGTTGTTCCTCTGCCAGATTCATGACCTTCAACTGCATGAATACTTTGCCAATACTTAGGGTCAAAGTATTCGGTTTTTTGTTCATGGAAAATTCCATGATTAACTTTAATGAAGGTGTTTTTCAGCATGTACGTCATTTATCGATTTAAAGCTTGCTAACCATAGCGGATTTTTGCCAAAGCTCTTTATAAAGTTGCAATGTTTTTTGTGTGGTTTGGCTTTTTTCAAAGTGCGTTTGAACGAATGCGTGAGCATTGTCTCCTACAAGACTTCGTTTGTCAGTTGAGAGAGTGTAAATTTTTTGTAGCGCAGCAATGAAAGATGACTCATTTTGCGCTTTATATAATGCGTACGGAATTAGCTCTGGAGCAATGATGTCTCTACTTGTTCCGTGATCAGGCGCTAGAACGAATGTTTTCATCGCTTGTGCTTCTATGATGGTTCGCCCAAATGATTCTGGTTTGGTCGTAGCGGACAGTACAACATCCGCGTTTTCATAAAACGGCTGCAGATTTTTCTGATGCTCTACAAAACGCACGGTATGACAAGAGCTTTCAGACAGCTTCTGAATCTCTTTGTAGTAATCATCCTTTCCTGTTTTGTCACCAATAAAAATTAGCTCGACTCGTGTGTTATTAAATTGTTCAAGTGCTTTTAAGACAAATGCATGTCCTTTTAATCGGGTAAATCTCGCAGGCATCAAGAGAGTAAATACTTCTTTTTCTTTTGGTTGGCTTTGTTCTTGAGCAGGTTTAAAAAAATGCGTATCAACCCCGCGATTAATCGTCACAATGTGATTGGCAAGTGCTGGATAGGTGCTTTGTATATGCCTTTCAACAAACTGAGAAACTGCGATTGTTCTGACTCCACGTAGCATTGCGGAGTTATAGAAACGCTTTGCAGCGGGTTGATGTCCATAGACTCCATGGAAAGTCGCAACGTAGGGTACGCCGCTCAGCTTAGACGCCAATAGGGTGCTCCACGCTGGGGCCCTAGAGCGAACATGTAACAAGTTTATGCCGTGTTCTTTGATTAATCGCACCATTGCGAAAGCATTGAGTATGATGCGGACAGGATTCTTGCTGTGAACGGGCAGAGTATGGTGTCTGACATTGAACAGATTCAGTTCCTTAGTCAGCTTTCCGCCGGATGAAATGACGCTCGACTTGATGTGATTTGAGGACAAATGTTCAGCCAGCTCTATCGTTCCGCGTTCTACACCTCCGCCGTGTAATGCCGGAAGAATTTGCGCAACATGCGGCGCGGCTTTTCTTTGTTCCACTTTTTTTAAAAGCCAGTGTACGGCGCGTTCAGCTTCGTTGATGATCGCGCTCTGTGCTTCTGAGCTTGGTGCGTGTGAACTTTGGTGTTTTGAGTTGTGAGAGGGTGCAGGCGCTTTGTCTTCAATATATCGAAAGATGAGATTTTCTTGCTCGAGTGTTTTTAGTTCGTTGAGAACCTTGTTACGTCTCAATATTCGTCGTTTGGATTTCAAATGAAGCACGCCCACAGGCTCTTGAGTATTGAGAGTCTCATACATCATATTTATGCTATCGGGGCTGACCCAAATCGATTTGGCGCTTGCCAGTATTGGTTCAATGTCAGCTGTTGCCTCAATGATTTTGATATGACTTAGCTGTTGTTGAATAGCCTGAGCAGTGCTAACAGGAGTGCGTCGAGAACAAGAGACTGACCATGGTAATGAGTCGTCTTGTGAGATAGTCGTAATCTGCTTGATGATTTTTTCTTCATCCCAAATGAAGTGTTTGGATTGTCCGCCTAATAAAATCAGACCTTCTGATCTTGTGTCCGATGCAATTGCGGATTTCTTGATTAACGGCCCTTTTGTAGTGAGTACGCGCTCACTATTTTTAAGTTTGTCATGTCTTGGTGCGATGATCGCATCAAATAAACCATGAGGAAGAGAGGGTGACATAACAGAGCAGGATAAAGCCTGATACTGTTTTGCGAGCGAGAGTACTGCCTTGTGCGTGCTATGGCCTGCACCAATCAAAATATCAAAAGTTGATTCAGAGCTTGGTTGCTGATCTGTATTTATATCGATCCATGATGTGGCGATTGGAACTTGTTCTTTAAAGGCGCACTCTAGGGCCTCAAGTTGTTTGCGGTGGCCTGTTTTGTTGTCAGTCACGAAACAAATTGAAATCATGGAAGCAGTCGCTTTATTACGTATATTGATTGGGCAGTTTTTCGCACTAAGGTATACTCGCGAGCTGTTCGATGAGGCGCTTTGTATATGGTCCGGTTAGTTTACTCAATTATTATTGCGATCTGCATTCCTTTTGTGCTGTTGCACTTATTGCTTCGAGGGATTCGCTCGCCTGAGTATCGATCACGTCGCTTGGAGCGTTTAGGCTTTTTTAAGGCCCCAGAACAAGCTCAAGATTTTTGGATTCATGCTGTTTCCGTCGGAGAGTTGCTTGCGGCCGAACCTATTATTCGAGAGCTGCAAACTCGTTATCCTGCAAAGCGTATTACTGTCACGACAATGACGCCTACGAGCTCTGCATTGGTGAGTAAGCTATTTGGTGACTCTGTTTATCATGTATATGCCCCATATGATTTTCCGTTGTTTGTCGGTGCGTTTCTTAAGCGTATTCGTCCCAAGTTTGTAATCATCATGGAAACTGAGCTTTGGCCGAATATGCTGCATGGTGCGCAGAAGGCGGGTTGTTCTGTGGTACTAGCTAATGCTCGCTTATCTGAGCGTTCTGCGCGAGGTTATAAGCGCTTTTTGCTACTGCTTTCGTGGCTTTTTGATAGTTTGCAGCTGGTGCTATGTCAGTTTAAACCGGATGCCGAACGGTTTGAGCGGTTAGGTATTTCACCAGATCGTATTCGCGTCACCGGAAGCCTAAAATTCGATATGCAATTTGACGCAGAACTCGCCGAAAAAGGTCTGATCTTGAGAGAGGGACTCGATTCTGAGCAAATGATTTGGATCGCGGCGAGCACGCATGAGGGTGAAGATGCCAAGGTTCTAGCTGTGCATCAGGAATTAAAGCAGCGTTACCCTGATTTGCTATTGATATTGGTGCCACGACATCCAGTGCGTTTTGATTCTGCATATCGTTTAGCCCATGAGATGGGGTTTCGTGTCGGCAGGTACAGTGAGCGAGAAAGTTTGTTGCCCGATGAGGATGTTTACGTCTTAGATGTTATGGGGCAGTTGATGCGTTTTTATGCGGCGAGCGACATTGTTTTTATCGGAGGTTCTCTAACGGAAGTTGGTGGCCATAATCCGATAGAGCCCGGAGCATTGGGTAAGCCTATGCTGATTGGCCCTCACTATTTTAATTTTGAAATGATATGTCGAGAGTTCATGGCATCCAGCTCGTTAAGTGTTGTGCAGGATGATGCTGATTTGAAGGTGCAATTGAGCCGATTACTTCAGGATCCAAAAATGGCCGCTGAGTTAGGAAATGCTGCGTTTGACGTGGTGGAGAAGGGTAAGGGCGCAATCGCTAGGGTTGTCGATGCAATTGCGCCAGAACTAGATTAGTTAGCTTGCAAGATCAGGCTTTCGTTGATCGCAGCGAGATCTTCTTCATGAAGCGTACCGGCAGCTTGTTTTAGCTTGAGACTGCTGATGATGAAATCAAACCGCGCACTCGCATAATCACGCAATGCTGTGAAGTAATTTCTTTCCGCATCGAGTACTTCAACAATATTACGTGTTCCAACGTTATAGCCTTCACGTGTTGCTTCGAGAGCGCTCTCACGAGAGATAATATTCTGTTTCAAAGAGTCAACGGTTTGAGAGTTTGTACGCAAGTTAATGAACTCTGAGCGTGTTTCAATTTCAGCCGAGCGTTGCGCTGCTGTGAGTTGATGCATTGCTTGCTCGGAGAGTAAGCGAGCACGTTTTGACGCTGCACTTGTTCCGCCGCCAGCATATATAGGGAGGTTCAGATTTATAAAAACCGTACCTCTTTCCGCTTCTGTTTCAACATTGTTATTGAAAATACCTGATTTCACCTCATCAAGATTTGTGTTATCAAAGCCAGCTGTGAGAGTCAGAGTTGGATAATGTACTGCGCGCTTGGATTTGTAACCCATTTCTAATGCCTTGGCGTTAAAGTGGGCAGCAATTACAGAAGGGTTATTTTCGATAGCGCTATTTACCCATGACTCAATACTATCTGTTGGATCAATTGTTGTTTCGTAGGTGTCTGAAAGTGTTTTTAGATCTATTGCGTATTGGCCAGTGATGCGTGACAGCGTCTCGCGGGCAATCGTCAATGCGCCTTCTGCGCGAATTCGTGTCGTTTGGGATGAGTCGTAAGATGCTTTTGCCTCGTGCACATCGGTGATCGCAATCAATCCAACCTCAAATTGTTCTTTCGCTTGCTCATATTGACGTTTAACGGCTGTTTCTAAGGCTTGGCTAGCAATCAAATCTTCTTCTGCGCGAAGCACGTTAAAATAAGCTTCGGATACTTTAAGAATGAGATTTTGTTGCGCTGTTAAGAACTCAGCTTCTGCGCGTGATGATCCATATTCTGAAGCAGAAAGATCGTACCATCGAGGCATGTTAAACAAAGGTTGCGTTAAGCTCACGCCGTAAGTTGTACTTTTATAGGAGTCCGATACGTTTGGACCTTTTTTGATCTCGTCATTGGTATGACCAATGCTTGCGTCAGCGTCGATTTGAGGAAGAAGATTAGCTAATGCTATGTTTTCTTGTTCTTGCTCTGCTACGTAAGCTGATTCGGCAGCAGCAATGTCGGCATCGTAGGTGAGAGCACTTTGATATAACTCTACTAAGTCATAAGTGTCTGCTAGAGCGGAGCCTACGCTAGCTAAACAGCTAATAGCGATACATAGAACTAGTTTTTTAATTGATATCATGAGTAGACAAAATCCTTATGCATTTCAAAAAAACACGTGTAACTGAGTATAAGGTAGCAGTTGCTAGGCATTCTGGACAATATTTTTGCGTAACTTTACACTTGCGCCGCTATTTGCGGTGCCTTCGATGGGATGGCCTGCTTCAAAAACTTTTAAAGAGTAACGAATGGCAAACTTTACGCACGAACACTGGAGCATGGTTCAAGAAGAGTCTTGTTATGAGGGCTTTTTCAAACTTATTCGATATCACTTTAAACATCGCCTGTTTGAGGGTGGTGAGAGCCCGGTGTTGTCGCGTGAAATTTTTGTGCGTGGTGATGCGAGTTGTGTCTTGCTCTATGACCCAGATAAGGATTCGATTGTGCTCGTTGAGCAATTTCGTATTGGTGGACTTCATCATTCAGACTCACCTTGGATGCTTGAGCTTGTTGCCGGTATCAACGAAGAATCAGAGTTGCCAGCTGATGTTGTGGTGCGTGAAGCGCAAGAAGAAGCGGGTGCAGATGTATTGGATTTGATGCATATCTATGAGTTTTATCCGTCTCCAGGAGGCTCTACCGAGCGCATTCACTTATTTGTTGGCTTGGTTCATAGCGAAGGTCTTGGTGGTGTGCATGGCCTTGAAGAAGAAGGTGAAGACATAAAGGTGCATGTTATAGGGTTTGATAAAGCTATGGAGATGCTCAAAGATAATAAAATTGATAATTCCCCAGCGATCATTGCCTTGCAATGGTTGGCGTTAAACAAACAAGACGTTAACGAGCATTGGTCAGGTAAATAGTTCGTGGTTAGAAAATACGTTCCAGATATCTCTCATCTGAATGCTTTGTTTGAAAGCAACTATCGCCGCTTAATGAAATTACTGCATCTTGTTGATGAAGGTGATGAGCTAAATATTTCTTTGTATAACGGATCTCATTTTATTGGGACGGTTCATGCTCAAAATATCGAGACCTCAAAATACACCGACACAATTTTACTAGAGCAAGTCTCCTCAGCAGGGCCTTGGCTGAATAATCCATCTTTAATGGTTCGTCTTTATCATGATGCGGCTGTTGCGGAGGTCATTAGTCGTAAAGGGTATCGAGCACTTTCTGGTGTGAACTCTTACCCAAATAAAGATATGAATCTGCCGGATGAGAAAACGCAGCTGAATCGTTTTTTATCAGAATGGTTGAGTTTTTGTTTGCGCTACGGGATTTGTGATACACACCCGTTTAACCCGAGTAAACTGTGAAGCTCGTGCTAGACGCGCCATCAAGTTCGCTTTAACTTTATTGTGTGTGAAACATAGCGTCTTATCTTTAAGGGCATAGAAACAGCATAAAAATGAATACAATAAATAGCTGTCACCCTTAAAGCGCAATACGAGACAGAACGACTAGTTTGTCTATACTAATTTGTCATCGTACTGTCGAATGATTGAATAAAACGTTATTTGCACTGAGCGTGTAAGCATTAACAACTAGAGCCGAACTCCAATGCACCAGAAGGACTATGCAGTGAAGGTGCTGCATATCACAGATTGCCATCTTAATGCAGACAGAAGTAGAGACCTGTTAGGTATCAATACTTTTGATAGCTTGAATGCCGTGTTAAATGACATCAAGGCAGATGGTCAGCAGCCAGATTGTATTCTCGTGACTGGCGATATTTCTCAAGATGGATCTGTCGAAGCCTACCAAACGATGAAAGAGATGCTGTCTGATTTCACCTGTCCAATTCGTTGGTTTGCAGGTAACCATGATGCACGTTCAAATATGTCATCGGTGATCGGCGAGGGCGAAGAGCTCCAGAAAACCTTGGTTGTCGGTGATTGGGAAATCATTCTTTTAGATTCTTTATCCCCAGGGAATGTTCATGGTGAGTTGAGCGACTCAGAGCTGAACTTACTGGAGACTTCTTTAGCTTCTTCCTCTGCGAACAATACGATGGTGTGTTTGCATCATCACCCAATTCCTATTGGTGCAAAGTGGCTCGATAACATCGGCTTGCATCGTCCTGAAGCATTTTTAGATGCGGTCTCGAAAGATCAGTCAGTAAAAGCTGTTTTGTGGGGGCATATACATCAGGAATTTGATCAGAGTATTGATGGAAAGCGCTGGTTGGCTTCTCCTTCAACATGCATACAGTTTAAACCGCAGTCTGAAGACTTTGCTTTAGATAAGTTGGCTCCAGGGTATCGTTGGCTGACTTTACATTCTGATGGTTCCTTCGAAACGGAAGTGAAGCGAGCAAATGAGTTTGAGTTTGAGCTAGATCTTCAAAGTAATGGCTACTAAGCGACTTTTATATCTTCACGGTTTTAATAGCTCCCCTGCTTCTGAAAAAGCGAATCAAACCTGTAGTTATTTTGCTGAGAACGATCTTTTCCGAATCGACATTCCTGCTCTTCCTGCTGAACCGTCCAAAGCAATCGACTTGCTAGAGAATAAGCTCCAAGTTGCCGAGTATTCTGGTTTGATTGGTAGCAGTTTGGGAGGGTTTTATAGTCTTTATCTTCATGTTAACTATGCATTGCCGGCTGTTTTGATCAATCCAGCGGTGCGGCCGTATGAGTTGTTGTCGGATTACATTGGCATAAATAAAAATATGTATACCGGCGTGGAGTATGAAGTAAAGTCTGAGCATATGGAGCAATTACTTGCTTTAGATGTTGATCGGACGTCTTTAAAATTGTCGCAGTTATTTCTCTTAACAGAGAGCGAAGACGAAACACTCAATTATCAAGAAGCCGCGCTTAAATTGCTTGGTGCTAAAATGTATTTAAGTCGTGGTGGTGATCATTCTTATACATCATTCACAAAACACTTACCCACCATAGAACATTTCTTCAACAGAATTTCTTCTAAAAGCTAGTTTTTCTAGCTTTTGTTTCGGTAAAATGCGGCCCAATACTAATAAGCTTGTGGAGCTGTTAAGTGGGTAATAAAACATCCTTGTACCAAGCGCACCTTGATTCAGGCGCAAAGATCGTCGATTTTGGTGGTTGGGATATGCCAATCCACTATGGCTCTCAGGTTCAAGAGCACCATTTTGTCCGCAAAGACGCAGGCATGTTTGACGTGTCACATATGACTATCGTCGACTTGTCTGGTGCAGATGCTCAAGCGTATCTGCAACGCTTACTAGCAAATGACGTTGCTAAGCTAAAGTCAGTCGGTAAAGCGCTATACACCGGTATGCTTAATGAAAACGGTGGCGTGATTGATGACTTGATCGTATACCGTATGCCTGAAGGCTTTCGGCTTGTTGTGAATTGCGCAACAAGAGAGAAAGATCTTGCTTGGATGGAAAAGCAAATCCAAGGTTTTGATGCCTCATTAAATGAACGTCCAGAGCTCTCTATGGTCGCTGTTCAAGGGCCAAATGCTTTAGCGAAAGTTTCTGAAGTGCGTGCGGATGCAGCATCTTTGATTGAGTCTTTGAATGTATTTCAAGGTTTGGAAGACGGCCAGTGGATGTATTGCCGTACTGGATATACAGGTGAAGATGGCCTAGAAGTTATTGTTCCTGAAGCTGAAGCGGAAAAGTTTTGGAAAGATCTTGAGGCTGCTGGTGTAAAACCATGCGGACTCGGCGCAAGAGATACACTTCGCTTAGAAGCTGGTATGAACTTGTATGGATCAGATATGGATGAGGAAGTGTCTCCGCTTGAAGCGAATATGGGCTGGACGATTGCTTGGTCAGAAGATCGTGACTTTATCGGTAAGTCTGCACTCGTTGCACAGAAAGAGCAGGGCTTAAAATTCAAACAAGTTGGTTTGGTACTTGAAGCTCGCGGTGTATTGCGCGGGCATCAGAAGGTGTTGGTTGAGCATGAAGGGCAAACTCTCGAAGGTGAGATTACTAGTGGAACATTTAGCCCAACGCTAGGTTATTCCGTCGCGTTAGCGCGAGTTCCTGTTCAAGCTCAAGAAGAATGTGATGTGGAGATGCGAAACAAGCGCGTCCCAGTCAAAATAGTTAAAGCGCCTTTCGTGAGAAATGGCGAACGTGTTTACAAATAAAATATAAAGTCACCAGTGGTTAAGCGCTGATGAAAAGGAGATAGGTATGAGCAATATTCCAAGTGAACTTAAGTACTTGTCGAGCCACGAGTGGGTTCGTGTTGAAGCTGACGGTGAGACAGCTGTGATCGGTATTACAGATCACGCTCAAGAGCTTCTTGGCGATGTTGTTTTCGTTGAGTTACCTGAGTTAGGTAACGAATTAGCCTCGGGTGATGAGGCTGGTGTCGTAGAGTCTGTAAAAGCAGCTTCTGATATCTTTGCACCAGTAAGTGGTGAAGTTATTGCGATTAATGAGAGCTTAGAAGACGCTCCTGAAACGGTAAATAGCGAGCCTTATGACGAAGGTTGGTTCTTCAAAGTTAAATTGTCTGACTCGTCTGAACTTGAAGCCTTACTTGATGCAGATGCTTATGCAGACGTGTGTGAGGCTGACGACCACTAAATCTAAATAAAAGCGCATTGATGCGCTTTTTTTGTTTTATACGTATTGTTGTTTAGCCCCGACTAATAGGGGGCTTTTTGTTTCGTAGGAGCGAGCATGCCTTTTGTGCCTCATACCGACGCTGACGTAGAGAAAATGCTGGGAACTATCGGCGTTGAATCAATCGATCAGTTATTTGATGAAATTCCAGAACATTTACGAGCAAAGCCTTTAGCTGTTCCAGCTGGTTTGTCTGAAATGGAAATGATGCGCCGTATGAACGAGCGTGCTCAGCAAGATAGCGGAGCGCTTTGTTTTATTGGTGCGGGTGCTTATGAACACCATGTTCCTGCTGCTGTTTGGGATGTGACTACTCGTGGTGAATTCATGACGGCTTATACGCCTTATCAGGCAGAGGCAAGTCAGGGTACGTTGCAATTGATTTATGAGTACCAGTCGATGATGTCGGCACTGACAGATATGGATGTATCTAATGCTTCTTTGTATGACGGTGCTTCTGGATTAGCTGAAGCTGTTTTGATGGCGATTCGTGCGAATCGTAAGTCAAAGAGTAAGAAAGTACTAGTAGCCAAAACAACGCATCCTCTATATCGCAAAGCCGCGCAATGCATCGTTGAGAATCAAGGAATTATGCTTGATGAGCTAGCAATGGATGCGCAGGCTTTAGTGACGGATCAGTCAGCCTTGGCCGAATATGAAGGTCAAGACTATGCCGCGCTTGTTATTTCTCAACCGAACTTTTTTGGAAGTTTGGAGCAGGTTGATGCGCTAACTGATTGGGCGCATGCGCAAGGTATGCTGGTGATTGCGGTTGTTAACCCTACGGCTCTTGCAGTGCTGACGCCTCCAGGGCAGTGGGGTGAAACGGGTGCTGATATTGCTGTTGGCGAAGGTCAGCCTTTAGGTGTTCCTCTTGCTTCAGGTGGTCCTTACTTTGGGTTTATTTGTTGTACCAATAAACTCGTGCGCCAGATGCCAGGCCGTATTATTGGTAAAACAGTTGATACAGAGGGTGTTGATGGATATGCCTTGACGCTACAAGCGCGTGAACAGCACATTCGACGATCGAAAGCGACATCGAATATTTGTACCAACCAAGGTTTGGCGGTTACTGCTGCAACGATTTATATGTCCTTACTTGGCGCGGAAGGTTTAAGTCGTGTTGCCGCGAATAGCCATTCGAACACACAAAGTTTGGCTCAAAGTATTGAGCAGTTAGATGGCGTTACATTGGCTAAGCAAATAGCTAGCTTTCATGAGCGTGTTGCATTGCTTGATAAGTCTGCAGAGCAAGTACTTGCAGCGATGGCGAACCAGCAAGTGTTAGGTGGGATTGATCTCGCGCCTTATTACCCAGAGCTTGGCAACGCTATTTTGTTCTGCGCGACAGAAACAAAGACACAAACAGATTTAGATAAATATCGCGATGCCATGCAACAGGCACTATTAGAAACGGAGGCTGTGTAATGTTGATTTTTGAAAAGAGTTCTCCGGGTCGTCGAGCGACCGCTCAAGCGCCAAGTAATAAGGCTGAGCTTTCTGGCATTCCTGCAGAATTTCGTCGTAAAGATGCGGCTAAATTACCTGAGGCATCTGAACTGCAAGTTGTTCGTCATTTTACGAATCTATCGCGTAAAAACTTTTCCATCGATACGCAGTTCTATCCTTTAGGCTCCTGTACGATGAAATACAATCCTCGCGGTGCACATAAAGCTGCAAGTTTGCCGGGGCATCTGGCTCGTCACCCTTTAGCGCCTCAATCGCACAGCCAAGGCTATCTTTCTTGCATTTACGAGTTGCAAGAGATTCTTAAAGAAGTAACCGGCATGGCAGGCGTTTCGTTAACACCAATGGCGGGAGCGCAGGGCGAGTTTGCGGGTGTTGCGATGATCAAGGCGTATCATGATGCACGTGGCGATACAGCTCGTCAGGAAATTATCGTTCCTGAAGCGGCGCATGGTACTAACCCTGCGACAGCGGTTATGTGTGGTTACAAGGTTCGTGAGATTCCTGTACTACCGGACGGTGATGTCGATCTTGATGCCTTGAAAGAAGCTGTGGGTCCTCAAACCGCAGGGATCATGATGACCAACCCATCGACTTGTGGAGTGTTTGAACGTCAAATCGAAGCGATTTCGAAAACGGTGCATGAAGCAGGTGGTTTGCTTTATTACGATGGTGCGAACTTGAATGCTATTTTAGGTAAGGTTCGCCCTGGAGATATGGGGTTTGATGTTTTGCACATGAACCTGCATAAAACTTTCGCTACGCCGCATGGTGGTGGCGGTCCCGGTGCTGGCCCTGTTGCTGTTGGTGAACGTTTGTTGCCGTACCTACCAACACCGATTGCAGGCAAAAAAGACGATCAGTACGTTTGGATTGATGATGACGAGTTGCCAGACAGTATTGGTCGTTTGAGTGCCTTTATGGGAAATGCTGGAATTTTGCTTCGTGCTTATGTGTACGCAGTATTGCTGGGTAGAGATGGTTTGCATCGTGTTGGTGAATATTCAACGCTTAATGCTAATTACATGGCGAAATTAATGTCCGATGCTGGTTTCAAGCTTGCTTATCCCGAGCGTCGTGCAACGCATGAATTCATTATCACCTTAAGCGAACAAGCGAAAGGCTTGGGCGTTAATGCTATGGATTTTGCGAAGCGCTTGTTGGATAAAGGCTATCATGCGCCGACCACTTATTTCCCATTATTGGTGCCTGAGTGTTTCTTAATCGAGCCGACTGAAACTGAGTCGATCGAAGAATTAGAGGGCTTCGTTCAAGCAATGGTTGAGATACAACAAGAGGCGGAAGAAAATGCTGATCTTGTTAAGCATGCACCTTACACGCAACCAGTAAAACGACTCGATGATGTGAAAGCAGCACGTGAGCTCGACGTCAACTACTGGGCAGACTAAAGTACATTTCAAATAATAACGCACACACTGATGTTAGGTGTGTGCGTTTTTTTTCGCCTAAACAGAGGCACTTTTCATGCAAACAATGATTTTACGAAAAGGCGCTGAAAAGCGTCTTAAGCAAGGCCACCTTTGGATTTACAGTAACGAGGTGGACGTCAAACAAAGCCCGCTAAAGCAATTCAGTGCGGGTGAGCAATGCCATGTGCAATCGCACTCGGGTCAGTTTTTGGGTGTTGCATTTGTAAATCCAAATACTTTGATTTGCGGCCGTTTATTCAGTCGAGATAAAAAAGCGATTTTTGACCGCTCTCTTTTTGCACATCGTTTAAATATTGCGTTGAGCTTGCGCGAAAAGCGCTTCGATGATGAGAGTTATCGGCTTGTGTACGGTGATAGTGATGGCATGCCAGGGCTTGCGATTGATCGATTTCAAGACGTACTCGTCGTGCAGATCTCAAGTGCTGGAATGGAACAGTTGAAAGCGGATATTACTGAAGTTCTTGAGAAGAAGTTAAAGCCGCGAGCCATTGTTTTTAAGAACGATGGGAAAATGCGAGAGAGCGAGGGTCTAGAGAGTTACGTTGAGCATGCTTTAGGTGATATCACTGAAGCAGAGTTGAGAGAAAATGGTGTTCGTTTTGTCGCCCCAGTTGTTGAAGGGCAAAAGACCGGATACTTTTATGATCATCGGCTAGGAAGAGCTGCATTAGCGCACTATGTGAAAGGCAAGACGGTTCTTGATCTGTTTAGCTATATTGGTGGCTGGGGTGTTCAAGCTGCAATGTTTGGAGCGAAGGAGGTGACCTGTGTTGATGCCTCAACGCTTGCTCTGGATTATGTGCATAAAAATGCAGAGTTAAATGGTGTTGGTGATATTGTTTCCAGCATTGAAGGTGACGTGTTTGAAATCTGCAAAGCGTTGAAGGAAGAAGGTGAGCGCTTTGATGTGGTGATTGTTGACCCGCCAGCGTTTATTCCTCGCAGAAAAGATCAGAAAGCAGGTGAGGTCGCTTATCAACGTTTGAATCAGATGGCGATGCGTTTGTTGAGTAAAGATGGTGTGCTTGTTTCAGGATCTTGCTCAATGCATTTGGCTGAGCCAACATTGTTAGATATTGTTCGTAAAACAGCGCGTACGCTCGAGAAGGAGTTGCAGTTGATTGAGCGTTTTCCGCAAGGCCCTGACCATCCTATTGTTCCCGCGATCGCAGAAACAAACTATCTCAAAGCCATGTTCTTTAGAGTGCTTCCTCAGTCTTAAGTTGCTCTACAGCAGCCCATTGTTCAGATATCTTTTGTACAAGAGATTGATCAAAACGGGCTGCTTCAGCTTCTAGATAAGCCTGTTTGAAGGCATCGTCTTGCAGTAAATGTAGATTAAGTATGCCGAGTTGTTCGAACTGCAGTTTCTGTTTTTTAAATTCAGAGACCAAGTGTTCACTCAGCAAGCTTAGGTATTGACGTCTGCGCTCTGCGGTGTGTTTATTTTTATCAGTTCCTTCGTCATTGAATCGTCGCCATGGAGCTACAGGTGAGTCAGGGTCCCCGTTGAGTATGAAAGCGAACGCTTCAAATCCTAAAGTTAAATACATTGAATCGCTAAACTGGAATTCGTCTTCCAATGTAGAAACGTTTAAAGGGATTTCTGAATGAATGATTCCACTGTTTGGATAGCCTTCAACGCTGTCTAAATAGCCTGGCAGTAAAGGGTAGCTATCCAAAAACTTCGAGGCTTCATGAGCAGGACTGAGCGCTAAAAAAGCACTGCTCACACGATAGGCGTTGTGCGCTTGGGTCAAACGCGCTTGGGTTGCGTTAAAGAGCTGCTCATTGGGTGTGTCTGTGAACTGGGTTACGGCAAGAGACAGTGCGTCGAGAGCAGTGAGCGTATCTAAAAACGCTTTGTTGGCGAATTCTGTCTGCGCTTTCGTGTTGTTTAAAGGGGCGTCTGATAATTGAGAGTGGTCATCCGTCGTTGTGCTGTTTTGTACTGGTTCTTCTAACTTTGGTGCGTCATTTTCACTGCAAGCCAGCAGTATGGAAGCAGATAATACTAATACGAAATTTTTTAACGCAATCATGGCACCGCGGTTCAGCATCACTTAGTTATCTCTTAATGAAATGCATTTCCAGTTATTTGTTTTTGCATGTTTCAGAAGTTGATCGTCGCCATCAACGACAACAGGATGATCAACCTTTGCAAGCAAAGGAATATCGTTGTGCGAGTCGCTATAAAAATAAGCGCCTTCGAGAGATAGCGTGTTTTCAGCCAGCCAGTCATTTAAACGGGTTACTTTTCCTTCCTTAAAGCTTGGTACACCAAAGCTCTTTCCTGTGTATTGGCCATCGACGACTTCGACCTCGATAGCAAGAAGGTTTTCAATGCCAAATGCTTCGACAATAGGAGCAGTTACAAAGCGATTTGTAGCAGTGATGACAAGTAATGTGTCGCCTTTGTCTCTATGTGATTCAATCAGCGCTTTTGCCTTAGGCAGCATGATGGGCTGGATGTGGCTTTCCATAAACTGCTGGTGTAACTCGTCAAGCTTAGTCATGGAGTGCTGAGTAAGTGGAGACAATGAAAATTCAATGTACTTGTAGATGTCGAGATTACCTTCAACATAGTCTTGGTAGAATTCATCGTTTTTTTGCTTGAAATACTCTGCATCAACCAGTTTGTTTTCAACTAAAAATTCACCCCATAGGTGATCGCTATCGCCTGCGATAAGGGTGTTGTCTAGATCAAAAATTGCCAGTGCCACGCATCTTACTCCATTGCGAAATTGAACGTTGGCGCAGCATAACAGGTTATACGACAGAGGAAATAAAAAACTGAAGTGCGACCAATAGTGTGTCTAATGTTTAAGGAAATGAAGGTCTTTATGTGTGTGATAGCTCGTATTTACCGAGCCTTACGATTGCTGCATTTTGCTTTTTCTGGAACAATGGCTGAAACGAAATTTTATTAGGAATGGTTGTGATTGATTCTGACGGTTTTAGATCGAATGTCGGAATTATTCTTGCTAACCAACAGAATGAGGTGCTATGGGCGCGTAGAATTGGACAAACTTCTTGGCAGTTTCCTCAGGGGGGAATAAAACCTCACGAAACGCCAGAACAAGCATTGTATCGAGAGCTTTATGAAGAGATCGGTTTAGTGCAAAAAGATGTTCAGATTGTTGCGCAGACTGAGGGCTGGTTACGATATCGCTTGCCAAAACGCTTAGTCCGACATAACTCCCATCCGGTTTGTATTGGCCAAAAACAAAAATGGTTTTTGTTGAGAATGATCGGGCAGGACGAAAGCATCTCTTTGAGCAATGGCGAAACGCCAGAGTTTGATGGTTGGGATTGGGTGAGCTACTGGTATCCATTGGGTCAAGTAGTTTCCTTCAAGCGAGAAGTCTACCGACGTGCATTGAAAGATTTGTCTAGCCACTTATTTACTGTGGACTAGCGTCAAATAATAGGGGTTGAGCAATGCTGGCCACGCTTCGCGGCATAGTACAGGAAGTCAATGCAGCTGCAGATCTTAATGAAGCTCTTCAGCTGATTGTGGATCGAGTGCAGTCGTCTATGCAGACGGATGTATGCTCGATTTATCTTCTTGATAGCGTTGAAAACCGCTACGTACTGATGGCAACGAAGGGTTTGAACCTTGATGCGGTTGGGCAAGTCAGTCTTGGATATTCTGAGGGTCTGGTCGGGCTCGTTGGCGTTCGCCAAGAACCTATTAATTTAGAGCATGCTCAAAATCACCATCGTTATCGTTACTTTCCCGAAACGGGCGAGGAGCGATACGAAAGCTTTCTTGGTGTGCCAATCATTCACCACAAGAAAGTTCTCGGCGTTATTGTTGTTCAGCAAGCTTCAAACAGTCGTCATTTTGATGAAGGTGAAGAAGCTTTTCTTGTTACTGTTTCGGCTCAGCTTGCCGGCATTATTGCGCATTCAGAAGCGACAAGTGCGTTTGTTGGTCCCTCTTTAATTTCCAGCAAAGAACAAGATCTCGTCTTTAAAGGGGTCGCGGGTTCACCAGGGGTTGCGATTGGTCAAAGCATGGTGATGTTTCCCCCGGCGGACTTCGATAGCGTTCCTGAAAGAACTTCCGATGATATTGATGCAGATTTGGCGCTTTTTGATGGAGCCATCGAATCTGTGCGTGTCGATATATCCAAAGTAGGTGAGCGTTTAGCGGAGCAGCTTAGGCCTGAAGAACAGGCGCTGTTCGATGTATATATCGGGATGCTCGACGATAAAGCACTTGCGGGCGAAGTTCAGAACAAAATTAAAGCAGGATCATGTGCGCAGACAGCGTTGAAGCACGTGATAAAGGATTACGCGAGTCACTTTGAAATGATGAGTGATGCCTATTTGCGTGAGCGAGCTGTTGATATCAAAGACTTGGGTCGTCGTATTCTGAGTTATCTTCAAGAGCGCGAGACACAAACGCTAAACTTTCCCGAGCGCACTGTGTTGGTGAGTGACGAGTTGACGCCGACAATGCTAGGCGAGGTGCCGCGCGAGAATCTTGTTGGCTTAGTGTCCATTAAAGGTTCGGGTAGTTCGCACGTTGCGATTCTTGCGCGAGCAATGGGCATACCTACCGTTATGGGCCTAGTAGATGTTCCGTTATCCAAGCTTGACCGTTGTGAGATGGTCGTTGATGGTTATAACGGTGACATTTTAATTTCGCCTTCTGCAGAAATGCAGGCGCATTATGCGACGGTATTGAATGAAGACAAAGAGCTTGATGAAGACTTAAAAGAGATCATCGAGTTACCATGCGAGACAACTGACGGACATCGTATTCATTCTTGGGTAAATACTGGCTTAATGGCAGACGTGGTGCGTTCGCTTGATCATGGTGCAGAGGGTGTCGGTCTGTATCGAACCGAAGTGCCTTTCATGATTAACGAGCGTTTCCCAAGTGAATACGAGCAAATGCTGTATTATCGAGAGCAGCTCGAAGCGTTTGCTCCGAATCAAGTGACCATGCGCACACTCGATATTGGTGGAGATAAAGCCTTAACGTATTTTCCTATTGAAGAGGAAAATCCTTTCTTGGGTTGGCGTGGTATCCGCGTCACGCTAGATCACCCTGAAATCTTTTTGGTGCAAATGCGCGCCATGTTAAAAGCTAGCCAAGGCCTCAACAATTTACGCATCATGTTACCAATGGTGTCGAGTGTGAACGAGGTAGAAGAAGCCTTGCACCTTATTTATCGTGAGTATCACGAGGTTCGTGCAGAAGGCTATCAAGTCAATATGCCGCAAGTGGGAGTGATGGTTGAGGTCCCAGCAGCGGTCTATCAGGTGCGCGAGTTGGCTGAACGCGTCGACTTTTTATCGGTGGGTTCAAACGATTTGACGCAGTATTTGCTGGCTGTAGATCGTAACAATCCGCGTGTTGCGCCTTTATATCATTCATTCCATCCTGCAGTTCTTCAAGCTTTGTACAAGATCGCGCAAGATTCTAAGGGTATGCATGTTCAGTTAAGTATCTGTGGCGAGCTAGCGGGTGATCCGGCTGGCGCATTATTGCTTATGGCTATGGGTTATGACGCCCTTTCGATGAATGCTTCGAATCTATTACGCGTAAAAGCTGTGTTGCGAGGCGTGAGTTTGGAGTGGGCGCAAGACTTGTTGAAAGAGGTCTTGATGCTTGATTCTTCGTACATTGTTGAGAGTACATTAACGCTAGCACTAAAAGAGGCTGGTTTTGATAGATTCTTACGTAGGTCTCGTTTAGCTGAAGTGAAATCTTCCGCGGCCTTATAATCTCTCGAAAAGTCTTATTCTCGGCTTAATCCCGCATCGCTAAGTTGATCGAGATAATCCTGCCACAGACTTGTTTGTTCTAAAGCAAGTTTTCGTAAGTAGTCCCACGTGTACAATCCCGAGTCATGTCCGTCATCGAAGCTAAGCTTGAGGGCATAATTACCGGCTTGTTCTATGCCGACTAACTGCACTGACTTTTTACTGTGTTGTAGGATGGGTTTGCCATGGCCGCGCACTTCAGCAGAGGGCGATAATACGCGCAATAACTCAAAGCTCAGTGCATAGTCGCCATCGGCATAAGATAAGGCGAGTGTACGAGACTGTTTTTTGAGTTCAATGCGCGTTGGGATCATCTTAAGAGTTCGCCGTCTATAGAATGTATTGACTTAAGTCTTCGTCTTCTGCCACTTCGTTGAGCTGTTCGTCAACATACGCAGCGGTCACTTCAAACTGCTCTCTTACGCTGTCGCCCGCGTCGTAAGATATTTGCTCAAGAAGGCGCTCTAATACTGTGTGCAATCGTCGTGCTCCGATGTTCTCGGTGCTTTCGTTCACTTTCCAAGCAATGTGCGCGATACGTTCGATCGCATCATCATTGAAACTTAGTTTGACGCCTTCGGTTGCCATCAGAGCGACATATTGATCAATTAATGATGCATTTGGCTCAGTTAGGATGCGTTTAAAATCATCTGTGCTCAGTGCTTTAAGCTCGACACGAATCGGCAGGCGCCCTTGCAGTTCGGGGATAAGATCTGAAGGCTTCGATAGGTGGAAGGCGCCTGAAGCAATAAACAGAATGTGGTCTGTTTTGACTGGGCCTAGTTTAGTCGTGACAGTATTCCCCTCAATAAGCGGAAGTAGATCGCGCTGTACGCCCTCGCGTGAAACTTCGCCAGATCCACCACTGTCTGCGCGCTTAGCGACTTTGTCGATTTCGTCGAGAAATACAATGCCATTTTGTTCAACGGCTTTTATGGCTGTAGCTTTAATTTCTTCTTCATTAATTAGCTTGGCCGCTTCTTCTTGTTGCACAATTTTGAGAGCGTCCGACACTTTCATTTTTTTGCTCTTACGTTTGTCTCCGGCCATATTAGAGAACAAACTCTGTAGTTGATTGGTCATGTCTTCCATTCCTGGAGGAGCCATAATCTCAACACCAACTGTAGTAGAGCTCACTTCGATATCGATTTCTTTGTCATTTAGCTCGCCTTCACGGAGCTTTTTACGAAAGATTTGACGAGTGCTTGATTCTTCAGCGCTAGGCTCTTCTGAAAAAGAATTAGTGCTACGAGCAGGACGAAGTAGTGCGTCCAAAATTCGATCTTCTGCTAGATCAGCTGCACGCATTTCAACGCGTTTAATTTCTTTTTCACGGAAAAGTTTAAGCGCGTTTTCGGCAAGGTCGCGGATGATTGAATCAACATCTCTGCCTACATAGCCCACTTCAGTAAATTTGGTCGCTTCAATCTTAACAAAAGGTGCGTCTGCGAGTTTAGCGAGTCGTCGAGCGATTTCTGTTTTACCAACGCCTGTCGGGCCAATCATTAGGATATTCTTTGGCGAAACTTCGTCGCGTAGATCCTCGTTTAGTTGCATTCGGCGCCAGCGATTACGAAGAGCGATAGCAACGGCACGTTTTGCGTCGTCTTGGCCAATAATGTGTTGGTTGAGTTCATGTACGATCTCGCGCGGGGTCATGTTCGCCATAGTGCTAGCCTTTTACTTCAGTTCTTCGATAGTGCGGTTGTCGTTGGTAAATACGCAAATGCTTGCTGCAATGTCTAAGCCTTTCTCAACAATATCGCGTGCACCGAGCTCGGTGTTATCAAGTAGGGCGCGCGCACTTGCTTGCGCGAAAGGACCGCCTGAGCCAATGGCGATTAGACTGTCTTCAGGTTCAATGACATCGCCGTTGCCCGTAATAATGAGTGACGAGTCTTTGTCGGCAACAGCAAGTAATGCTTCGAGTTTTCGAAGATCTCTGTCAGTTCGCCAATCTTTTGCTAATTCTACGGCCGCTCGAACGAGGTGCCCTTGATGTTTTTCTAGCTGAGCTTCAAAGCGTTCAAATAGCGTGAAAGCATCTGCAGTGCCTCCAGCAAAGCCCGCGATGACTTGTCCATTGTAGAGACGGCGCACTTTCTTCGCATTGCCTTTCATGATGGTGTTGCCAAGAGAGACTTGGCCATCGCCGCCTAGTGCAACTTCGCCTTCTCTGCGGACAGATAAGATAGTGGTCATCGTTGAGCTCCTACTCGATGAATTTTTTTGTCTCGAACGAATATGGATGCGGAACTCAGAAATTCAAGGTTTCTGCGCGTAAAATAATGCGTACGCGCACGATGATGACTATGAGTGTCCAGGCTTTAAAAGAAGGGGAGAGTTAAGCGAAGCGAACAAGCGCCACTTTGAGCTTACTTTTTGCTTTTCTTCACGAGCGGCTGAATATTGATCGCATAGAGTTTATCTAAGGCCGCATTCATCTCACTACGAGAAGCAAAGGGGCCAGTTTGAACTCGGAACCATGTGCTGCCTTGGTCGTTGCTGGTCGCTTTGATTGAAGCTTTAAGTCCCTGAAATGCGATCGTAGCTTTCTGGCGTTCTGCGTCTTTGCGTTGACGGAAGGAGCCAGTTTGAAGCATGTACTGATATTCCTCCTGCACTCCTTTTTCTTTAAAGGTGTAAGCGGTTACTGCATCAGTTTCGACTTCGCTATTAGGAAGCATGTCATAAAACTGGAAGCGAGCTTCGGGCTTTTCAGTTTTTGTCGGCTCGACCTGCTTTGCTTGGCTTGGTTTTGTTGGTGTTGTAGGGTCTAGCGTGCGATCCGCCGGAAGTTGCGCAAGTTTGTACAGACCATAGACAAAACCGCCAAGAATGGCGGTAATGAGTGCGATGTGGAAAAACTTACTCTTGCCCGAGTTTGAGGGGGCTGGAGGCGCTGCTTTTGGAGCAGCAGCGCTCTTTTTTGCCGTTTTCTTTTTCGGTTTGCTTTTCGAGCTTGTTTTTGTTGTTGATGGTTTAGCGTAATCGCGTGTCATTCCATGAATCTCGTGTCTACTTACATACTGTCTGGCGCGCTAACACCTAGCAGATTCAGACCATTGCTCAGAACCTGTTGCACAGCAAGGCTCAAGGTGATGCGCGCATCACGTACATTATGATCTTCAACAAGCATCTTGTTCGCGTTGTAGTAAGTGTGGAATTCACTAGCTAGGTCACGTAGATAATGCGTCATAGTATGCGGCTCAAACTGCTCAGCAGAATTAATAAGCGTTTGCGGATATTGCGCCAAACGTTTTGCCAATTCAGTTTCAGCTTCGATGGCATTGCTAGTTAGTTGACTTAAACCATTTGCTTGATCAACGAGTGCGCCTTCTTCTTCCAGTTTGCGCAGCATACTTGCAATACGTGCATGTGCGTATTGGATGTAATACACCGGATTGTCTTTGCTTTGTGATTTCGCAAGATCGAGATCGAAGTCCATGTGCTGCTCAGCCTTACGCGTCACGTAGAAGAAACGTGCTGCATCGTTGCCAACTTCTTCGCGTAACTCACGTAGCGTCACAAATGAGCCGCTTCTTGTCGACATTTGAACGCGTTCGCCACCGCGATAAAGAATTGCGAATTGAACTAGTTTTACAGTGAGCTTTTCAGGGTCAATGCCCAGGGCTTGTAAGGACGCTTTTACGCGTGTGATGTAGCCGTGGTGGTCGGCGCCCCAAACATTGATAACGCGTTCAAAGCCGCGTTCGAATTTGTCGTAATGGTAGGCAATGTCCGATGCGAAGTATGTTGTTTCGCCATTGTCGCGCTTCACTACACGGTCTTTGTCATCGCCAAAGTCTGTTGAACGGAACCATGTAGCGCCATTTTTCTCGTATAGGAAACCATTCTCTTGAAGTTTTGCAAGCGCGACTTCAATGCTGTCTTTTAATGATGCCTCAGAGAACCAGCGTTGATAGTTCACACCGAACTCGCCTAAGTCCTCGCGTATTTCATCAACGATTGAATCAGCGCCGAGGTCGTAGACCGTTTTGAATCCGTCGCCAAGTAGTTCTCTAGCGCGAACGATGACCGCATCGATATACAGCTCTTTATCACCGCCTTCATCTTCATCTTTTGGAAGATCTTTATATACATCTTCGGCGTTTTGAGAGAACGCGTCGCCATGCTTGCTTTGCAGGTCTTTTGCGATATCAAAAATGTATTCGCCTTTGTAACCGTTCACTGGGAATTTAATGTCTTGGCCTAGCAGTTCTAAATAGCGCAGCCAAACACTCGCAGCGAGAATGTTCATTTGGCGGCCAGCGTCGTTAACGTAGTACTCTCGCTGCACTTGATAGCCTGCAGCTTCTAAGAAATCTGAAACAGTCGCACCATATGCAGCGCCGCGACCATGACCTACGTGAAGTGGGCCGGTTGGATTGGCTGAAACAAACTCAACTTGGATCGATGGTTTGCTGTTTGCGTCTGCGCGCCCGAAGTTCTCGCCTCGTGCGAAGATATCTTCGAGTACAGCGAATTGGCTGGCTGAGCTCACAAAAAAGTTAATGAAACCAGGGCCGGCTATTTCAAGTTTTTCAATTTGAGCATTGTTGCTGTTTTCGATTTTTGCGCAGATGTTTTCTGCTAAAGCTCGCGGTGCTGTGCCAGCTTGTTTGGCGAGCATTAATGCAATGTTGGTTGCGAAGTCGCCATGACTCTTATCTTTTGTAGTATCTACCATGACCCGAAACTTAAGATCACCGGGCAAGGTATTGTCTTGTTGAAGTTCCTGAATGGCTGATTCGATGAGTTGTGCAATGACGTCTTTCATGATGCTCCGAGAGATAGATGTTCGATAACACGAAATTTGGGGCGCGTATTATCTATAATTCTAGGCTCTAGTGAAAGAAGCTGCACACCGAAACTCGGCTTATTTTTCAAGATATTGCTTAGCTTGTTTCGATAGGGTCGATATCGATGCTTAGTCGGAGTTTGTGTTGTTTAACGCTCTGAATAAAATGCAGAGCATATTGTTGGGCGATATAGCGTTGTTTGTTGTCTTTGCCAAAGCAATGTAAGTAGTGTCGAAAGCTGTTTTGCTTGCGACTAATGCTTGCAGCTAAAGGGCCGGCAATGAATAAGTCAGCGAGTTCTTCTTGGTCGAGTAAATATTGTTTGAGGTGTGTGAGGTGCTGTTCGCCCGATACAGGATCCGGCGTTTCCGAGCGAATCGTCATAAGTTTACTAAATGGTGGCAGTGCGCAGAGCTGTCTTTCTCGCAACTCATTTTCCATAAAGCTGTGATAATCGTGTTGTTTTAAGGTCTCGAAGAGTGAGTGCTCGGGTTGGCGTGTTTGTATCGCTACATGCCCTGCTTTTTCTCCGCGGCCAGCCCTGCCCGCAACTTGCAATAATTGTTGAGCACCTTTTTCCATTGCCCGGAAGTCTGAGCTAAAAAATAGGCCGTCCGCATCGACGACAACAACGAGTGTGACGTCTGGAAAATCATGTCCTTTTGCAAGCATCTGTGTGCCTACAATTAAGCAAGGGGAGCCATCTCGAATCTCTGTGATGCATTCGTCCAATTGTGTTTGGTTTTTAATGTTGTCGCGATCGAGGCGCAGCGTTCGGGTATGCGGGAAATAATAATTAAGTATTTGTTCTATACGTTCTGTGCCTGCACCAACTGCATTCACATTTGTACCTTGGCACTCTGGACATTGGTGGCTGATCTGATGTTTGTGGTCGCAATGATGACAATGTAGATGCGCAGGAGTGTTGTGCACGGTCATTCGCGCGTCACAGTTAGGGCAGTGGCATATCCAGCCACAATCAAAGCACATTAAACTCGGCGCGAGACCTCGGCGGTTATGGAAAATAATGACCTGATTGTTTTGATCAATTTCTGATTTGATGCGTGCCAATGTTCGTGGGCTAAGAATGTCCTTAGACTTTAGCGCTCTCATATCTTCAAGGCTGACGCTGGGCAATACGCTTTTCTTGGCACGATGTTTCAGTGTTAAGTGTTTGAATCGTCCTTCCAAAATGTTGAGAGAGCTGTCTGATGAAGGGGTGGCGCTGCCAAGAATAACAGGGCATTGGTTGAGCTGCGCCCGTTTAACAGCGATGTCTCTAGCAGAATATTTAAACCCTTCGGTCTGTTTGTATGAGTTGTCGTGTTCTTCATCGATAGTTATCAGGCCTAGGTCTTGATATTCGAGAAATATTGCGGATCTTGTTCCGATGAGAACTTTGGCTTGCCCGCTGCTGCATAGTTGATGGGTGATCAGCTTTTCTTTATTGCTCATTTCTGAGTGGTAGACGGCCACGGGGATGCCAAGTTGGCTTTGGAAGCGTTTAAATGTTTGAGGTGTCAGGTTGATCTCTGGCACCAGAATCAGTGCTTGTTTATTTAAACTCAGGCAATGTTTTACGGCTGCAATGTATACTTCAGTTTTACCACTGCCGGTAATGCCCTCAAGCATGAACGGGGTGAATTGATCGAAGTTTCGAATGATGCCATCAACCGCTATTTGTTGCTCTTGATTAAGTCCGTATGAAATCGTGTCTTCGTGGACTTGCATTGCTTGGCTTTGCTGTTGGGATAATTGTTTCTCAATATATCCTTGTTGTTCGAGTGATTTAAATTGCGCGCCGGTAAAGCCAAGCATGCGCAGCGCATCTGCCCAAATTCCTGTTGGAGATTCTTCTAGCTGTTTAAGAAGTGCGATCTGCTTATGCGCGTTTCTTTTGCCAGAAAAAGGCTTGTTTGTTCGAATCCAAAGCGTGTTTTGATATATCGCCTGTGGTTTTGTGTTGCGCAGTGCGGTGGGCAGTGCGCTATATATCACTTCGCCGATCGGATGGCTGTAATAGGTAGAGGCCCATTTAAGAAGTTCTAGTGATTGCGCCTTGAGTATTGGGGCTGAATCAATACATCGCTCGATGTCTTTCAGTTTGCTGGGCTCTAGCAGTGTTTCCGATTTGATATCTGTAATAATTCCACAAATGACTCGATTGCCAAATGGCACAGCAACGCGCATTCCAGGTTGCAATGATCTGTTTTGCATCGTGATGGGTATGCAGTAGTCGAACTCTTTGTGCAAGGGAACAGGAAGTGCAATAGATGCAAAACGAAGGGGGGATGAAATAGCGCTCATGCTTTTTAGTTTACTTCGAGTCACTTTCTGGGTCATGTAATATTGTTTTGAAAGTTGAAGGATGAGCATGTTTGTATTTGCATTAGTCAAAATATAATCAATTCACGCTTGCACTCCGCAATTGTTTTGGTAATATTCTCGCCCCAATTTCGGCCCTTGCGCCCTTTCTTGGTGTAAATGGCTCGATGCCTTCCTTGCGGTGCCCAACGCTAGAGTGAATGACGATGGGTGGCGGCAAACAATGAAATAGGTAGTTAAGATGAAAAAAGATATCCATCCTCGTTACGAGGAAATCGAAGCAAAATGTAGCTGTGGTAACGTTATCAAAACGCGTTCTACGCTAGCTAAAGACATTCTTTTGGACGTGTGTTCAGCGTGTCACCCATTCTACACTGGTAAGCAGAAAGTGATGGATACAGGTGGTCGTATCGACAAGTTCAAGAAGCGTTTCGGCAGTCGTATTGCGAGCTAATCCGATACAAGAATTTAAAAAGAGCGCCATGCGCTCTTTTTTTGCACTTATGTCAGCAAATTGCTGAGTGTGAGTAAGCTCATAAGCGTTTCGCTTTTGAGAGAAACATAAAAAGGGCATTGCCCAAATTTTTAAAACGGTACACTGTAATGGCAGACGATTTAAAACAAGCAGCACTCGATTATCACGCGCAACCACGTGCAGGTAAGATCAGTGTTGAAATCACTAAACCAACACTAACTTCACGTGACCTTTCTTTAGCATACAGCCCAGGTGTTGCTGAGCCGGTACGTGCTATTGCTGAAAATCCAGAAAACGCATACAAGTACACAGCAAAGGGTAACCTTGTTGCTGTTATTTCTGACGGTTCTGCGATTCTTGGTTTAGGTAACCTTGGTCCATTGGCTTCTAAGCCTGTAATGGAAGGTAAAGGTGTATTGTTTAAGCGCTTCGCAGGTATTGATGTATTTGATATCGAAGTAGATTCAGAAAGCCCTCAAGCGTTTATTGATACAACAAAACGTATCGCAAACACTTTTGGTGGCATCAACCTGGAAGATATCAAAGCACCAGAGTGTTTTGAAATTGAGCGTATCCTTCAAGAGCAGTGCGAAATTCCAATTTTCCACGATGATCAGCACGGTACTGCAATCGTAACCGCTGCAGGTATGATCAACGCACTTGAGCTTCAAGGTAAGAACATTGAAGATGCTAAAGTTGTATGTCTAGGTGCGGGCGCTGCAGCAATCGCATGTATGAAAATTTTGATTTCTTGTGGTATGAAGCAAGAGAACATCTTCATGCTTGACCGTAAAGGTGTGATTCACACTGGTCGTGATGATTTGAACCAATACAAAGCGATGTTCGCAAACGATACTGACAAGCGTACGCTTTCAGATGCTTGTGATGGTGCTGACGTGTTCGTTGGTCTTTCTGGTCCAGACCTTCTTTCTGTTGAAGATTTGAATCGCATGGCTCCAAACCCAGTTATCTTTGCATGTTCAAACCCTGATCCAGAGATCCAGCCTGAAACAGCGCTTGCTGCACGTGATGATCTAATCATGGCGACTGGTCGTTCTGATTACCCGAACCAGGTGAACAATGTTCTTGGTTTCCCATTCATCTTCCGTGGAGCGTTAGACGTTCGTGCTAAAGCGATCAACGAAGAGATGAAAGTGGCAGCGGTTCACGCAATCAAAGATCTTGCTAAAGAGCCAGTTCCTCAAGACGTTATCGATGCTTACGGTGGTGAGGCGCTTGAGTACGGTAAGGACTACATCATTCCTAAGCCGCTTGACTCCCGTTTGCTTGGCGCTGTATCAGCAGCCGTAGCGAAAGCAGCTGTTGATTCTGGTGTTGCGCGTTTTGGTTACCCAGAGCACTATCCATTGAGCACTGTTGATGACATCAAGTAATCAATAGTCGTTTCAAAAAAGCCGCATCTAAGTATGCGGCTTTTTTTTGTTCAAGAATTGAGGACGAAGCCATGATGAGTAATTCGATCAGCTAAATCGAGGTGCTTAGAAAATATCCTCAGGGCGAGCAGTACTTTCGCTCGGAGTGGTGACGAACTGATCTAAGCTCGGCGGAGTTGCCCGCTCTTCTTCAGGTTTGTTTTCGTTTCTAAAGTATTCAAACAGTGTTTGTTCTGCATATGATGTCCGAAGGCCTGTCTTGGCGTTGATCTTAACGCTAATAATGCCTTCCGGTTGTGCTAAGTGTGCAGCAGGAGTGTCAGCCAATGCGTCTTTCATAAAATCCATCCAAATTGGTAGCGCGGCTCTAGAGCCGTACTCTCTGCGGCCAAGTGTCTCTGGATTGTCAAAACCTACCCATACACTCGTTGCGACCTCAGTGTTAAAGCCCGAGAACCAAGCATCTTTTTGATCGTTGGTCGTTCCTGTTTTGCCGCCAATGTCGGATCTTTTGAGCGCAGAAGCGCGTCGACCAGTACCTTTTTTAATTACGTCTTTCATCATTGAGTGAAGAATAAATACCGCGCGTGCATCTGCAATGCGAGGAGCGGGCTTGAAGCTTTCTTTAGTCAGCCCGTCTTCAGTGCTTGCGTCATTTTCTTCTTCCGCTGCGTTTTTCTCTACCATACAAATTTTATCGCAAACAACATAGGGATCAGATTTGTAAAGTGTTTCACCTTTGCTGTTCTCAATATGAGTAACCAAATATGGCTCGATATAATGACCGCCATTGGCGATCATTGCGTATCCGGCGGCTACATCGATAGGTGTAATACCTGCGCTACCTAGAGCGAGTGAGAGGTCTTTAGGCAGGTCTCGCTCGTTGAAGCCAAATTTTGTGATGTGCTTGAGTGTCGGCTTGATTCCCATGCTTTTGAGTAAGCGAATCGATACAAGGTTTCGAGAGCGATAAAACGCTTCTCTTAGTCTTGTGGGGCCGTAAAATTTGCCACTCGAGTTTTCTGGTCGCCACGATGTCTCTAAGTTTTTGTCATTAAAAACTAAGGGTGCATCATTGATGAGTGTTGCGGCTGTATTCCCTTCTTCAAGCGCGGCTAAATAGATAAATGCCTTAAAGTTTGAGCCAGGCTGACGTTTTGCTTGAATCGCACGGTTGTATTTGCTCATTCTAAAGTTGTAGCCACCACTGAGCGCGAGAATTGCACCATCTTCTGGGCGCAGAGATATAAGCGCAGATTGTGCTTCAGGGCTTTGCTCGAGTATATAAGGTAAGCGCGGAGCTTCAGCTATCTCACCTGAAACGTCAGCGTTTGCTTCTGTAGGGGTATCTTCTGATGGTGTTGCTTCAGCGCTAAGGGCGCTGACCTCGATAATGTCTCCAATTTTGAAGTGCTCGCTTAAGTCAGTTGGAGCTTTACCCACTCTATTAATGTTGATGAATGGCGCTGCACGCGATGCATTTGCTATATCGATAACACCTTCTTCGCCAGATAGCGTGAATAGTTCAATAGATTCTGGCTCTATTCCTGTAATGACTGCTGGAGTAAAGCGCGTTTTAGCAATGTAATTGCGTAGTATCTGTTTCTTTGTAACATCATTTTCTTCGCCTGTTAGTTCTACATGGTCCAGTGGCTCACGGTATCCATGACGTTTGTCGTAGTCATCAAGCCCTTTAACTACAGCATTTTGGGCGCTTGCTTGTAATTCGCTGTCTGTCGTGACGTAAACATTGAGCCCTAGTGTGTAAGCTTCAGAACCAAAGAGTTCAACTGCTTTTTGGCGTGCCATTTCTGCAACATATGGTGCGGCCAAATCAGGTTGAATGCCATGGTAGCCAGCGGTTAGTTCTGAGTTTTTTGCTTCTGAATAATCTAGGCTAGAGATCATTTTAAGCTCTAGCATGCGGCTTAAGATCCAATCTCGACGAATTTTGGCGCGATCTGGATTCACGATAGGATTGAATCGAGAAGGTGCTTTTGGCAAGCCTGCAATCATTGCACTTTCTGCCAAGCTAAGTTCATCGAGGTTTTTCCCGTAATACACTTGCGCAGCTGCTTTTACGCCGTAAGCGCGATTACCTAAATATATTTTATTGAGGTAGAGCTCTAGTATTTCGGGTTTTGTTAAAGCTTGTTCTATCTGAATCGCTAGGAATATTTCGTTGAATTTTCGAACAAAGGTGCGCTCGCGTGTTAGGAAGAAGTTTTTGGCAACCTGCATTGTGATTGTGCTGCCGCCAGTTTTAATTCGACCAGATTGAATTAGTTGAGCTGCCGCACGCCCTAAGCCAATAATATCGATGCCTCCGTGCTCATAAAATCGATTATCTTCAGCAGCAATAAATGCGGAGGTTAATGTGGTCGGAATTTCAGAAATATCGACCGGACTTCTTCGCTTTTCTCCGAATTCAGCAATCTTTTTATTGTCGCTGGTATACACCCGCATAGGGGTTTGTAATTGAGTGTGTTTTAGTTGTGCTGCATCAGGTAGCTGAGGCGCGAGATACAAATAAAACGCACTCAACAAAATTCCAGCGCCGCAAATCGCTGCGGCAGTACACCACGCAAAAAAGGTGGAAAGTCTCACAAAACGAGCCATGTTTTTCCTAGCAGTTTATGAATATAGGTCTATTATCTTAGAAATAGCTTTAATTTTAGGCGGTAACTATTATACGTCTATTTTGAGTGCTTTTAGTAAAGAATTGTACTGTGTGTGCTTGGTCAAGACTCTCCTATAACAAGTCGGCCACACTCATGTCGATTTAGATGGTAGGATTTCTGTGTTTGGATTATTCGGGAAAAAGAACGACATCGTTTTAGGTGTCGACATTAGCTCTTCTTCCGTTAAGCTTTTAGAGCTGTCAAAGAGCGGCGACAAGCTTAGGGTCGAGAGTTATGCTGTGGAGCCTTTGCCGGCAAATAGCGTCGTTGAGAAAACGATCAATGATGTTGAGCAGGTTGGTGAAACGGTTAAAAAGGTGCTCGCGAAGTCGCGTAGTAATGTGAAGTTTGGTGCTGTAGCGGTAGCAGGCTCTGCTGTTATTACAAAGACGATTCAAATGAGTGCAGAACTTAATGACCAAGAACTTGAGGATCAGATTTCGGTCGAAGCTGATCAATATGTTCCTTATCCGCTCGATGAAGTTTCGATTGATTTTGAAGTGATTGGCCCTTCCGAAGACAATGCAGATCAAGTCGATGTCTTGCTCGCTGCTTGCCGTAAAGAAAACGTTGAATTACGTGAAGATGCCCTCGAAATTGGTGGGCTTATCAGTCGAGTCGTTGATATTGAAGCGCATGCAGTTGAGCGTGCCTTCGGTCTTATCGCTTCCCAAATGGAAGATTCTCCAGAAGAGCAAACTGTGGCAGTTGTTGATGTTGGTTCAACCATGACAACGCTAAGTGTGCTCGCCGAAAATACTACCGTTTATACCCGTGAACAATTGTTTGGTGGACGTCAGCTGACGGAAGAAATTCAGCGTCGTTACGGTTTGTCGTATGAAGAAGCTGGCCTGACGAAAAAGCAAGGCGGTTTGCCGGATGACTACGAACGTGAGGTGCTTGAGCCGTTCAAAGAAGCTGTTGTTCAACAAGTGGCTCGCTCTTTGCAATTCTTCTTTGGGTCTAGTCAATACAACGAAGTTGATTATGTAGTACTTGCTG
Organism: Oleiphilus sp. HI0067; assembly: GCF_001635735.1. Taxonomy (NCBI): domain Bacteria; kingdom Pseudomonadati; phylum Pseudomonadota; class Gammaproteobacteria; order Oceanospirillales; family Oleiphilaceae; genus Oleiphilus; species Oleiphilus sp. HI0067. Next base: position 45,433 of record NZ_LWFI01001088.1, on the reverse strand, counting down.
GCGGTGTTGCTTCCGTTCCAGATCTTGCTGAAATGATTCAAGAGAAGGTTGGGATCAAGACAGTCGTAGCAAATCCATTTTCAGATATGACGTTGAACTCAAAAGTAAATGCCTCAGCTCTGAGTAATGATGCGCCGGCATTAATGATTGCTTGCGGTTTAGCGATGAGGAGTTTTGACTGATGCCAAGTATTAACCTACGTCCGTGGCGCGAAGAACTCCGAGCCAAACGACAAAAAGAATTTATCGCAATGCTTGTTGCTGTGGCTGTTGCAGCTGGTGGCCTTTTCTTTCTTTGGAATACGCAAGTTAGTGGCATGATTGCAGAGCAAAAAGCACGCAATTCCTACATCAAAACATCGATGGCTGTGCTTGATAAGAAGACCAAAGAAATTGCGGAACTTAAGGAGAAACGTGAGCAGCTTCTAGCGCGTATGAAGGTCATTCAAGACTTACAAGGTACGCGTCCTGTTATAGTGCGCGTTTTTGACGAGTTAGTTAAAACTCTCCCAGAAGGGCTTTATTACACAAGTCTTGATCGCAAGTCTGCACAAGTAGATATTCAAGGTGTAGCTGAATCGAATAATCGAATTTCGGGCCTTATGCGAAACCTTGAAGGTTCTGAGTGGTTCTCTAATCCAAATCTAAGAGATGTGAAAGCGGCTAAAGGCGGAGCCCAAAGCGCCTTCGATATGACAGTTGCGCAGGTTACACCTGTCTCTGAGCAAGACGATAAAGGAGAGTAGTTGTGAGTTTTGCAGAACAGATGGAAAGCCTGAAAAATTTCGATATTAATGATCTCGACTTTAATAATGCAGGTTCTTGGCCGATACCAGTAAAAGCGATTGTATTGGCACTCGTATTTCTCCTTATTCTAGGTGGTGGATATTGGTTCATGATTAAAGACCAATATGCAGCATTGGAGCGTGTTGAGAATGAGGAAGTCACGCTTAAACAACAATATGAAAGCAAAGCTTTTAAAGTTGCTAATCTCGATGCATATCGTCAGCAGATGACCGAAATGGAAGAGTCTTTTGGTGCTTTGCTTAAGCAATTACCTGCAGACACTGAAGTTCCTGGCTTGCTTGAGGATATTACGAATACTGGTTTAGGTACTGGTCTAGAAATCAATAGTATTGGCTTAAAGCCGGAGGTTTCTAGAGAGTTTTATGTTGAGCTTCCGATCGATATTTCTGTGCGAGGCACTTACCACGATATGGCTGCGTTTGTCAGTGGTGTGGCTGCTTTGCCGCGAATTGTGACGCTACATGATTTTGATATTAAGCCAGCTGGAAAAGGTGGTGCGGGTGATTTGACGATGAACATTTCTGCTAAGACGTATCGTTACAACCCAGATCAAGGCGGTAAAAAGAATAAGAAGAGGAAGAAAAAATGAGTAGGGTATTAGTTTCTTCTATCTTGCTGGCAAGCGCTTCGTTACTCACTGCATGTGGCGGAAACGAAGGTTATGCAGATTTAGACTCTTTCATGAAGTCGGCTGATGAGAAGCCGGCTGGGCGTATTGACCCATTACCTGAAATGATTATTTATGAGTCATTCAAATATTCAGAAGCGGGCAGCCGTTCTCCTTTTGCGGCTCCCGTTGAAGAGGTTGATGTTGGTGTCGAAATCGCAGAAGACCAAAGCAACATCAAGCCAAATTTTGATCGTCCTAAAGAAATGTTGGAGTCATTCCAGCTTACTCAGTTGAGAATGGTTGGTACTTTGCAAAAGCAGGACTCAGCCACACTTTGGGCTCTGATTTCTGATAATTCTGGCGGAGTTCATCGGGTTCAGGAAGGTCAATATATGGGCAAAAACCATGGCCGTGTGGTAGCAATTCAAGAGGCTGGAATTAGTCTGATTGAGATTGTGCCGAACGGGAATGGTGGTTGGATTGAGCGTCCACGCTCTGTAACGCTGGAAGATATATAGTGATTGGGAGCGTGCGAATAGTGAAACAAATAAATGAAAAAGTTAAAACATCTAGAGTTTTTGGGGCAATGAAAATGTTTGGTCAGCCGAAATTAGCGTTATCTTTGTTCATGGCAATGTTCATGTCCGCGGCCAATGCGGCAGTATTACAGGATGTGAAATTTGCATCGATGCCGGGTGATACAGTTGAGATTGTTCTGAGCTTTGATGAGCCTCCTGCAGAACCAAAGATCTTTACGATTGGTCAGACTGCAGACATCTCAATTACAGTTGATGGCGCAACAAATGGTTTGGATAAGCGTTATCACGAGCTTGGTCTCGGCAACGCTCACCGTATGACGGTGATCGAAGCAAAAAATAATGCGGGCCAAGCTGTTACACGCTTTGTTGTTGATCTAAATTCCATGGCACCTTACACCAGTTCTGTTGAGGGTAATGATCTGATTTTGAAGATTGGCTCAGCCGCAGCTGAAAATTCATCAGCTGAAAGCGATGCGTCAGTTAGTCAGTCTGCTTCAGGGAATGGTATTACAGCGATTGATTTTCGTCGCGGTGAGAAAGGCGATGGTCAAGTCATTATTGGTCTAGCGAATCCATCTGCTGATATCGACATGAGTGAAGTAGGTGGCAACATCCAGCTGTTGATCTCTGATGCAGAGCTTCCGGAAAGCCTTCGTCAGCGTTTAGATGTTGTTGACTTCGCAACACCTGTTTCACGTATTGAGTCTTACATTGAAGATGGTAAGGCCAAAATCGTGATCAAGCCTACCGGCAATTATGATTACTTGGCGTATCAAGCTGACGATCAGTTTGTTGTAAGCGTTGAGAAAATTACTGAAGACGAAGTAGAAGAGCGTCGCAAAGAAAAATTTCCTTTCACAGGCGAAAAGCTCTCTCTTAACTTCCAGAACATTGAAGTTCGTGCAGTATTGCAGTTGATTGCTGACTTTACTGGGTTGAACTTGGTAGCGAGTGACACTGTTGGCGGTAGCATTACTTTGCGTCTGCAAAACGTGCCTTGGGATCAAGCGCTTGAGTTAGTGCTAAAAACTAAGGGTTTAGATAAGCGCATGACAGGTAATGTTATGCTTGTTGCGCCAGCTGAAGAGATTTCAGCGCGTGAAAAACTTGAAATTGAGACGAATAAGCAAGTTGCAGAGTTAGCTCCGGTTCGTTTGGAAATTATTCAAGTCAATTATGCAAAAGCATCAGATCTCGTTTCATTGTTGCAGCAGGATGAAGAGTTGATTTCTGGTCGAGGTTATATTTCATCAGATGAGCGTACTAACACGATTAGTGTGCGAGAAACTGCGGATAAATTGAATCAGATCCGTACTTTGATTGATACCTGGGATATTCCAGTGCGCCAAGTGCTGATCGAAGCACGTATCGTTCGTGCACGTTCAAATATTACTGAAGAAATGGGTATTACTTGGGGTGGCGGTGGCCGTGACCAAGATGGCGATACCTTCTGGCGTTTTGGTGGTTCTCAAAATACTCTTGGCGAGTTAACAACTACCAATACTGTTACATTCCCAGACGCATTGGCGGTTGATCTAGGTGTGACACGTACGAATGCTTCATCTATCGCCATTGGTATTGGCAATGGCGATTACTTGCTTGATTTAGAATTGTCGGCATTCGAGGCCGATGGCAAAGGCGAAATCGTTGCTCAACCAAAAATTGTAACGGCGGATCGCCAAACGGCAACGATTAAGTCTGGTGAAGAGATTCCTTACCAAGAAGCAACTTCTTCTGGGGCTGCCTCTATTGCATTTAAAGAGGCTGTATTGTCTCTTGAAGTAACGCCGCAAATTACTCCTGACGATAAAATCATTATGGATCTGAAAGTAAATCAGGATGATCGTGGCCAAGAGACTGCTGGTGTGCCAAGTATCGCGACTAATGAACTAATTACTCAGGTACTTGTTGGCAATGGTGAAACTATTGTCCTAGGCGGTATCTTCCAGTCGGAGGAATCTACGACAGTAACTAAGACACCGTTCCTGGGTGATATTCCTTACCTAGGTAACCTGTTTAAAAAGACGCAAAACATTAATGAGCGTAGTGAGTTGCTAGTGTTTATTACACCTAAATTGATCAAAGATGGTTTGATTGATCAATAATCGTGGCACACTGAAAAAGCCGAGCTAAATAGCTCGGCTTTTTTTTGTCTGAATGTATCGTTCCTTGTTATCAAACGGTGTTAAACTCAAACTTTTTAAGCAGTTTTTTCAATGGCATACAGAACAAAGAAGCCCTTAGTTGTATTGGTTGGGCCAATGGGGGCGGGAAAGACAACAATAGGTAAATTGTTAGCGACAGAGCTTTCCTACGAGTTTATTGATTCCGATAAAGAGATTGAGCAGCGATCTGGTGCAGATATTCCTTGGATCTTTGATGTTGAAGGAGAGGAAGGTTTCCGCAATCGGGAAGTGGCTGTTATTAAAGATTTAGCTCTAGAAAGTCAGGTGGTATTAGCAACAGGTGGTGGCGCGGTAATGCGTCAGGAGAATTGCGATCATTTGACCCGCAATGGTTTTATTGTGTACCTCAATACCTCTGTTGAGCAGCAGTTTTCGAGAACCCATAAGGATAAAAACCGACCTTTATTGCAAGGAGGAGAGGACCCTAAGCAAGTCTTAACGGACTTGATGGCTCTTCGTGATCCAATTTATCGTGAGGTAGCGGATTTTGTCGTGGAAACAAACAAAAAGTCGCTGCGTTTAATTGTTAAAAGTATTGTGCGTGCATTAGAGCAAAGTGACGGCATCGCAGCAGAGGAAGAATAAGTGTCAGATACGGTAGATATTTTAAACGTTGATCTTGGTGAAAGAAGTTACCCTATCTATGTTGGCGCGAACTTATTGAGTGACGCTTCGTATTTTACAAAGCATATACGTAGCAAGAAAGTCATGATCGTTAGTAATACGACAGTGGCTCCATTATATGAAGATAAGCTTCGTGCAGCTCTGACCGATTTTGATGTGGATAGCGTGATCTTGCCGGATGGAGAGCAGTATAAAAATTGGGATACCTTAAATCTAATCTTTGATGCATTACTTGAGAAGAAGCATTCCCGTAACACAACGTTAATTGCTTTGGGTGGCGGTGTTATCGGAGATATGACAGGTTTTGCAGCCGCGAGTTATCAGCGTGGAGTTGATTTTATTCAAGTTCCGACAACCTTATTGTCTCAGGTCGATTCATCGGTCGGGGGAAAGACGGCTATTAATCACCCGCTCGGTAAAAACATGATAGGTGCGTTTTATCAGCCAAAAGCCGTTGTAATCGATACTGCTAGTCTGTCCACCTTACCTGAGCGAGAAGTGTCTGCAGGCTTGGCAGAAGTAGTTAAATACGGATTGATTCGTGATTTGCCATTCTTTGAGTGGTTAGAAAAGCATGTGTCCGATATTCGAGCGCTTGATGAAGCAAGTCTGCGTTACGCTATTTTGACCTCCTGTGCATGCAAGGCGATTGTTGTTGAGGAAGATGAAACAGAAGGCGGTGTTCGTGCAATTTTGAATCTTGGGCATACCTTCGGCCATGCTATTGAGACGTTTTCAGGTTATGGAAATTGGTTGCACGGTGAGGCTGTTGGTGCAGGTATTGCAATGGCCGCGCATATGTCTAAGTTGCTGGGGTGCCTATCAGAAAGCGATGAAGAGCGGATTCTGAAAGTCTTGAATGATTGTGCTTTACCGATTCGAGGCCCAGAAGTCATGTCAGCTCAGGATTATCTCGAACTGATGTCTGTTGATAAGAAAGTGTTAGATGGTACTTTGCGTCTAGTGCTCATGGACCGCTTAGGGTTTGCGCGAGTGACAGATGATTTTGAGCATAGTACGTTGTTGAAAGTTCTTCCAAATTAGCCTTGTAGAAAAGGGATAATCAATGAGTCAGGCGCATTTTTTATCGATTGCCAAACGTCTCTGTGTAGATGATGCCGCCCTGTCGGCGCAATTGTCGGAAGGGCAAGGTTTTTTCTTTAAAGGTGCTCAACGCCAACATCAACTAGAAAGTGTTCGTCATTTAGCTTGCTTTGGTGACTTACTGCTTTGGCTTCATGCTCCTAAAGGTTCGGGTAAGACGCATTTGATTGATCAAATCCATGCTGAACTAAAATCTGAACTGAATTTGATTTCTATTTCCGCTGAGGCTGATATGACTCCGGCGGATATTGTTCAAGCTATTGCTGATCAAAGTGCCATTTTTGCCTCACCTTCTGAAAATGTTGAATCGTTGTTGGTTCGCTGTCGCGAGAGTTACAAGCAGCTTTATCGAGAGAAAGGTAATCGTACATTGATTACGATTGATGATGCTGAACATCTTTCTCAAGCCTTATTGAAAAGTTGTATTGACACATTGGAGTTGCCTCAATCAGATACCTCTGTTGTGCTGTTGTTGGCGTCTACTTCAGAACTTGCTTGGTTGTCCGCTAATTATGGTGATGAGTCGGTTCATGCATTTGGCTTGCCCCTTTTATCTGTTGAAGAGGTAAAAGCATTCATCGAGCAAGGTTTGTCTAGCGTAGGTTTTAGCTCGACTCTTTCTATTCCTGAAGCATCGGTAGAGCGTTTGCATATAAAAACCCAAGGTCTAGTTTCTGAGGTTCAAAGGCATATGGGGGCAGTGTTATTTAACTCGACTGATGACGCAGTCGTGGTTGAGTCACAACGTTCCCAGCCGAGACTACCTGCGTTTGCACTAGTTACTATTGTGTTGATCTTGATGGCTTCATTTTTATTTGTCGCGCAGCAGCACAATTTATTCTCGGGTATGGCGCAGCAAGAGTTTGCTAGTGAAAGCGTTGTGATAGATGAAGAAGCTCAGCGTGAGCGTTTAGCTCGATTGGATGAAGCGTTGCGACAAAGTGAGAAGTTTGATGTGGTGCAAGAAGCGGTAGTTGTTGAGAATGAATCTTCGCTAGCTGTTAATGAGACCTTGGCGGCTGAAAATGTAGCGAGTGATGATTTGCTAGAGACAAAAGAGTCTGCCAAAGAGGACTCTGATTTAGTCGGGTCGAAAGGTGCGCAGTCTGACGATCCAGTCCTAGCGAATGAAAAGAATAACGATGCAGCTGATACTGATTCAGGCGTCACTGCATTAGAGTCGAGCGTGAAGCCTGAGTCTGAGGTTGTTCGGACAAGCACGGAAAATCTTGGTACTGATATGCCTGAAGATAAAGTCATAAAGGTATCGGTGAAAAAAAGCCAAGAAGATTCTTCAGTATTTGGTGGCGCTAATTACACGCTTCAGGTATTGGGTTCTTATAATGAGTCAACAGCGCAGCGTTTTGTAGAGTCGAACCAACTTCCAGATTTATATTATGTGCGGTCGACATACAAAGGTAAGGCGTGGTTTGTGGTGCTTTATGGTCGTTTTGAATCTGCTTTCGATGCGCGATCGGCAGATTTGCCAGATGTTGTAGCGTCACAAAAACCTTGGGTTCGCAGTGTAGACGGGCTGCGCTAATCTTTTTGAGTTCTATAAGCTTCTGTTTGCTTGTATAAATATTGAGCAGTTAGCTTCCTTTCTTCGAAAATCTCTTGTTATAAAATTTGTTAAGACGCATTGCTGTGTGTAAAATGTCCGACCCCAATTTTCTTAGTCGTACATTTTAGGCAGAGTTGTTGGTCTAAGTGTATGAAATTACTAGATGTTTTAGAGAGAATGCTATGGCAGCAGGTTTGTTCCGCCCAGAAGAGTTTCGTGATAACTGTGGTTTTGGGCTCATTGCGCACACAGAAGGTGCGCCTAGCCATGCTTTGTTGGAAACAGCAATTGAGTCGCTCACATGTATGACCCACCGCGGTGGTATCGCGGCAGATGGCAAAACAGGTGACGGTTGTGGTTTGTTATTACAAAAGCCAGATTCATTTTTACGCAAAGTCGCACAAGAAGAATTGTCACTGACTTTAGGTGATCAATACGGCGTAGGCATGATTTTCTTGCAGCTAGATGATGAGCGTGCAGCGCAGGCGCGAGCGACATTTGAAGCTGCCTGTGCAGACGAAGGTTTAAACGTTAAAGCATGGCGTGTTGTGCCAACTGATAATGCTTGTTTAGGTCGAATGGCTCTAGATTGCTTGCCACAGATAGAGCAAGTTTTTGTTGAAGCGAACGATGATATTGATGAGCAAGCGTTTGGCTTAAAGTTATTTGTCGCCCGTAAAAAGATTGAGCGTGCGTTAAGTCAGGAAGAAGACTTTTACGTTTGTAGTTTGTCAGATCAGGTTATTTCGTACAAAGGCTTGATGATGCCTGTCGATTTGCCGAACTTTTACCTTGATCTTGGTAACGAAGCGTTAGAGACGGCGATTTGTGTTTTCCACCAACGCTTCTCTACCAACACAATGCCAAAGTGGCCATTGGCTCAGCCTTTCAGATTTTTAGCGCATAACGGTGAGATCAATACAATTGAAGGTAACCGTAATTGGGCTCTAGCACGTACGAGTAAGTTCGAAAGCGACAGACTTCCTGACTTAGCTTCTATTGCGCCGTTGGTTAACCGCACAGGTTCTGACTCATCAAGCATGGACAACATGCTCGAGCTATTACTGACGGGTGGCATGGATCTTTTCCGTGCGATTCGAATGATGATTCCACCGGCTTGGCAAAATGTCGACACGATGGATGCAGATCTGCGTGCTTTCTATGAATTTAACTCCATGCACATGGAGCCGTGGGATGGCCCTGCAGGCCTAGTTACGACAGACGGTCGTTATGCTGTGTGTTTGCTAGATCGTAACGGTCTACGTCCGAGTCGTTGGGTTGTTACTAAAGATGGTTTTATTACAGTAGCATCGGAAATCGGTACCTATGCTTATAAGCCTGAAGATGTTGTTGCGAAGGGTCGAATTGGTCCTGGACAAATCTTAGCGATCGATACGAAGACCGGCGATGTATTGCATACAGACGACATTGATCAGCGTCTTAAAGAAGCCAAGCCTTACAAGAAGTGGTTGCGTGAAAACGCTCAGCGTCTTGAAACGCGCTTGAAGAGCTCTTCGCCTGCGTTTGAACCAATGCCTTCGGATGAGTTGAAAACGCAAATGAAGATGTTCCAAGTGAGCTTCGAAGAGCGTGATCAAGTTTTACGTCCACTAGGTGAGGCGGGACAAGAAGCAGTAGGTTCGATGGGTGATGATACGCCAATGGCTGTTTTGTCACAGCGCGTTCGCTCCGTTGCCGATTATTTCCGTCAAAAATTTGCACAGGTTACGAATCCTCCAATCGATCCTTTGCGTGAAGCGATTGTTATGTCGCTTGAAACCTGCATCGGTTCGGAACGAAATGTATTTGAAGAGTCTCCTGAGCACGCTAAGCGTATTATTTTAACTACGCCTGTTTTGAGTCCAGCTAAGTTTGCTGCGATTTTAGACAATTCTTTAGGTTTTGGTTCAGCGACTGTTTCATTGCAATTTGATCCTGAACAAGGCCTGAAAGCAGCGATTCAAGATGTGTGTGAAAAAGCGGCACAAGCTGTTCGTGATGGCTCAGTGATTGTTGTCTTGTCGGATCGAGACATTGAAAAAGGTAAGTTGCCAATCAATGCATTCATGGCTACAGGTGCAGTGCACCACTACCTGGTTGAGAATGGCTTGCGTTGTGATGCCAACATCGTTGTTGAAACTGGTTTTGCACGCGATTCACACCACTTCGCGGTATTGTTTGGCTTTGGTGCAACCGCGGTGTATCCATACCTTTCTTATCAAGTGTTGAATGACTTGATCGAGAGCGGCGAGATGTTGATGGATCCAATCGAGGCGAAAAACAACTATCGTAAAGGGATTGGTAAAGGCCTTCTTAAGATTCTTTCTAAAATGGGAATCTCAACGATTGCGTCTTACCGTGGTGCTCAATTGTTTGAAGCAGTTGGTCTTTCTGACGATGTGGTTGATCTTTGTTTCAAAGGTGTGGCGAGCCGAATTCAAGGTGCGAGTTTTGCGAATTTACAAGCTGAGCAGTCATTGCTTGCGAATGAGGCTTGGAAAGCGCGTAAATCAATCGAGCCGGGTGGTCTTCTCAAATATGTACATGGCCAAGAGTATCATGCCTTCAATCCTGATGTTGTAAACACGGTTCAGCGTGCGGTTGAGAGCGGCGATTATGGTGTTTACAAAGAATACGCAGACTTAGTGAATAATCGTCCTGCTGCTACATTGCGTGATATGTTTGGTTTGAAGCAAGGTATTTCTCCTATCTCCTTGGACGAGGTAGAGCCAGTTGAAAATATCTTCCCGCGTTTTGACTCTGCAGCGATGTCTTTGGGGGCGTTGTCTCCTGAAGCACACGAAGCATTAGCTGTTGCGATGAACACTCTAGGTGGCCGTTCTAACTCTGGTGAGGGTGGCGAAGATGTCGCGCGTTATGGAACTGTTAAACGTTCTAAGATCAAGCAGGTTGCTTCGGGTCGTTTTGGTGTTACACCGCATTATCTAAGCAGTGCTGAAGTTATTCAGATTAAAGTTGCTCAGGGTGCAAAACCTGGTGAAGGTGGTCAGTTGCCTGGCGGTAAAGTCAACGACTTGATCGCAGAGCTTCGTTATTCTGTACCTGGTGTGACGTTGATTTCTCCTCCGCCTCATCATGATATTTATTCTATCGAGGATCTGGCTCAATTGATCTTCGACTTGAAGCAGGTTAATCCCGATGCGCTTGTCTCTGTGAAACTTGTTTCTGAGCCAGGTGTCGGGACGATTGCTGCTGGTGTTGCAAAAGCTTACGCTGACTTAATCACTATTTCGGGTTACGACGGTGGTACTGCTGCTAGTCCATTGACCTCTATTCGTTATGCAGGCTCTCCTTGGGAGCTAGGCTTGAGCGAAGCACATCAAACGCTTCGCGGTAACGACTTACGTGGTAGCGTTCGTTTACAAACAGATGGTGGTCTTAAAACGGGACTTGATGTTGTAAAAGCTGCGATGTTGGGTGCTGAGAGCTACGGTTTCGGTACAACGCCGATGGTGGCTCTAGGTTGTAAATACCTCCGTATTTGTCACTTGAATAACTGTGCAACAGGTGTTGCTACGCAGAACGAAAAACTGCGAGAAGAGCACTTTAAAGGCACTGTCGAAATGGCGATGAATTTCTTCCGCTTTGTGGCTGAAGAAACGCGTGAATGGATGGCTAAGTTAGGTGTTCGTAGTCTTGAAGAGCTCGTAGGCCGCACAGATCTTCTCGAAGCATTAGAAGGCTCGACTGACAAGCAGAAGCAACTCGATCTTAGCGCTATTTTATCGGATGGTGGGGTAGCAGAAGATAAGCCGCACACCTGCGAAGTCGTGCGTAATGAGCCTTTCGATCAAGGCTTGTTAGCGGAGCGTATGGTTGAGGAATTGCTTCCAAGTATTGAAGGTAAAAAGGGCGGTGAATTTAGTTTCAACGTGACTAACTGTGACCGTTCAGTTGGTGCTCGTCTGTCTGGCGAAATCGCTAAACGTCACGGTAACCAAGGTATGAGCGAACAAGCAATTACGCTCAAGCTTAATGGTACTGCAGGCCAGAGTTTTGGTGTGTGGAATGCTGGCGGCCTGAACATGGATCTAGAAGGTGATGCAAACGATTATGTCGGTAAAGGCATGACCGGCGGTCGTCTTGTGATTCGTCCGCCAGTAGGAAGTGTATTTAAGACTCAAGAAACGTCTATTGTCGGTAACACCTGTTTATACGGTGCAACCGGTGGTGAGATGTTTGCTGCAGGTACTGCTGGTGAGCGATTTGGTGTACGTAACTCCGGTGCTGTAGCAGTAGTCGAAGGTGCTGGTGACCACTGCTGTGAATATATGACTGGCGGTCAAATTACCGTGTTGGGTAATACTGGCTACAACTTTGGTGCTGGTATGACGGGCGGTTTTGCGTACGTTCTAGATCAGGACAATAGTTTCGTTGATAAGTACAACCGCGAGTTGGTTGAGATCCAGCGAGTTTCATCTGAAACAATGGAGCCTTATCGCAATCACTTGCGTGGCGTCATTCAGGAACATGTTGCTGCAACAAACAGCGCATGGGGTCAGGAAATTTTAGATAACTTCGATGATTTTATTACGCGTTTCTGGTTAGTAAAACCAAAAGCAGCAAGCTTGCAAACGCTTCTAAATAACGTCAGAACACGCCCTGAGTAAGGGCGTATCGTCGAAGATTATGCTTAAAGAGGTAAGAAATGGCTAAGCGTTTAGATAATAACTTCCAATTTATTGAAGTTGGCCGTTGTGACCCCAAGAAGGTTCCAATGGTTGATCGAACGGAAGGTTTTGGCGAAATTTACGAGACATTCCAGTCAGAAGAAGCTGCTGAGCAATCACATCGTTGTTTGTCATGTGGTAACCCATACTGTGAATGGAAATGTCCGGTACACAACTTTATTCCAAACTGGTTGAAGTTGGTGTCAGAAGGCAACATTTTAGAAGCGGCTGAATTGAGTCATCAAACGAACTCACTTCCTGAAGTATGTGGTCGCGTATGTCCTCAAGATCGTCTTTGTGAAGGTGCTTGTACTCTGAATGATGGCTTTGGTGCCGTCACGATTGGTTCCGCGGAAAAATACATCACAGACACTGCATTTGCGATGGGATGGCGTCCTGACATGTCTAAAGTTGTCTGGACTGACAAAAAGGTCGCGATTATTGGTGCCGGTCCAGCGGGTTTGGGCTGTGCTGATATTCTAGTGCGTAATGGTGTTAAGCCTGTTGTGTTTGATCGTAACCCAGAAATTGGCGGCTTGCTGACGTTTGGTATTCCTGAGTTCAAACTAGAAAAGAACGTGATGTCTTTGCGTCGCGAAGTGTTCACTGAGATGGGCGTAGAGTTCCGTTTGAACGTAAGTGTTGGCGAAGACGTGACTATCGATGAGCTGTTAGCTGAATACGATGCGGTATTTATGGGAATGGGCACCTATTCATATATGAAAGGTGGTTTCCCTGGTGAAGATTTGCCAGGTGTTCATGATGCCCTTCCGTTTTTGATCTCGAACGTAAATCGTCGCCTTGGTTTTGAGAAAGCGCCAGAAGATTTCATTGATATGAAAGGCAAGCGTGTTGTCGTCTTAGGTGGTGGTGATACCGCAATGGATTGTAACCGTACCTCTATTCGTCAACAAGCTGAGAACGTAACGTGTGCGTATCGTCGTGACGAAGAAAATATGCCTGGCTCTCGTAAAGAAGTTCAAAATGCGAAAGAAGAGGGTGTGCAGTTCTTATTTAATCGTCAGCCAGTCGCTATTGTGGGCGAAGATAAGGTTGAAGGTGTTAAGGTTGTTGAAACCAAACTAGGTGAGCCTGATGAAAATGGTCGCCGTCGCCCTGTGGTAATTGAGGGTAGTGAAGAAATTTTGCCTGCAGATGCTGTTTTGATTGCATTTGGCTTCCGCCCAAGTCCTCCAGACTGGTTGAAGGGTGTTAGTGTTGACGTGAATAGCTGGGGTGGTGTTGAGGCGCCGGAAGCCGGTGAATTTGCGTTCCAAACAACTAATCCTAAGATCTTTGCTGGCGGTGACATGGTGCGCGGATCAGACTTAGTTGTAACAGCGATTGCTGAAGGTCGAAAAGCGGCAGAAGGTATCTTGGACTACTTGGACGTCTGATATCCGTTGCTGGTTGAAAAGGCACGGCATTTTGCTGTGCCTTTTTTGTTTAGAATCAATTTAGAGAACTATCAAAAAGATGACGCAACTTAAGAACGATCGATTTTTAAAAGCCCTTTTAAGAGAGCCTGTTGATGCAACGCCAGTGTGGATGATGCGTCAAGCTGGTCGTTATTTGCCTGAATATCGTGAGACGCGCGCACAAGCGGGTGATTTTTTGAGTTTGTGCAAGAACAAAGAGCTAGCGTGCGAGGTGACTATTCAGCCTCTAGAGCGCTATGACTTAGATGCGGCAATCTTGTTTTCAGACATTTTGACGATTCCTGATGCGATGGGCTTGGGACTATATTTTGAAACTGGCGAAGGGCCGCGGTTTAAGAAAGTCATTCGTACAGAGCAAGACGTGGCATCGCTTAAGGTTGTTAATACCGCTTCAGACTTGTCGTATGTCACCGATGCAGTGACTGAAATTCACGGTGCGTTATCTGGGCGTGTTCCTTTGATCGGCTTTTCCGGATCGCCTTGGACCTTGGCGACCTATATGGTTGAGGGTGGTTCTTCGAAAGATTTCCGACATATTAAAGCGATGATGTATCGCGAACCTGAAACTCTTCATGTTCTATTAGATGTGCTTGCAGACTCTGTCATTGACTATTTGAATGCGCAAATCGATGCAGGTGCTCAAGCTGTTCAGATTTTCGATACATGGGGCGGGAATTTAAGTGATCAAGCCTACCTCGATTTCTCTCTTGCTTACATGCAAAAGATTGTGGCGGGTTTGAAGGCGGAAGCGCGTGGTTTGCGTGTACCATCGATCGTATTTACGAAGGGTGGTGGTCTGTGGTTGGATCAAATCGCTGACTGCGGTGCGAATGCGCTAGGGCTTGATTGGACGATGAATATTGGGCGAGCTCGCGCTATGGTGGGTGATCGCGTCGCGTTACAAGGTAATATGGATCCTAGTGTTTTATATGCTAAGCCAGAGCAAATTAAGGCTGAAGTTGCCCGGATATTAGGGGACTTTGGTGCGGGCAATGGACATGTGTTTAACCTCGGACACGGTATTCATCAGTTTGTAGACCCCGCGGCGCCGAAAGTCTTTGTTGATGCGGTGCATGAATTGAGTGCGCAGTACCACGTTTAAGCGTCTTGAGCGTTTGCTGCGTCACAAATGTGGTGGCGCAGCGTTTATCCTACCTCACGCATATCTTACAATTTTGTCTCACATTAAGAATAACTAGGAAAGTTCATGAGTCGTCTTGCACGAGCCTTTTTATATTCTTTGACTGTTCTCGTTGTAGGATGCGGGGAGTTTATCGTTGATGATCAGGATTTTAGCGATAATCGAAGAACGCTCGACATAACCAATGATAATGCAGAAGCTTACCTGTGGTCTTCTTACCAAATTATCTTTTCACCACTTTATTTTGCGCGTTTACATGAAATGCTTGATGCGCGTGACTTCAATGATGTTCAGTCTGGCTCTGTTGCATGCCCAGGAGGAGGAAGTGCAGTTGTTAATTTCCCTAATGCTTCTGGGGGGCGATATGAAGAGAGCGATGATTTCTCGATAAACTACACCGCTTGCTTTAATGCGACTGGTGCACAGTTGAATGGTGAGGTTTCAGGAAAGTATAAAGAAACCGAAGGCTACAATAAAACGTTCGCGACCGACCTGACTGTTGCTCAATGCATTACTAACTTAGAACTAGATGAAAAAATCGATGCTGATCGATATGAGTTAATTGATGATCAAGCATCTGGCTTAATTTTTGATAAGCAAGGCGCACGTTTATTTGTGCGTTACATGGAACAAGACCCTCAAGACGATCAGTTAGCAATCGAGAAGAGAGTTGAAGAGCTCTCACTTGATCAGATTGCAGTAGTGGTTAATCGTTCAGCGACAGATTTTGATTCTAGTTTTGAAGAAGACGGTGCACGAGTTTTTGTTGTCGAAGATGGTGTTCAAGAGCAAATTGATTGTGCTTATTTTAATCGCTTTGTCGACATTACACTTAAAGACTTGACTGTTGATGCACAAGGGATTACCCATAGCTTGTCGGGCAAATTAGAGCTCTCAAATTCTATGGGGGTCAAAGGCAATATCAATGATGAAAGGCCTGAATTAACGACGCGAGATGACCTTTTTTACGCTCTTAAAGGTGATATTTCTAGCGAGATTGATTTAGTAAATCTTAATGAGAGTTATTCAATCGACGGCTTGGACTGGGGGATGAGATTCGGCTCAGCTGATGATTCTTCGTGGTCTGCAACATTTAATACTGAAGTTGTTAGTTTGATTGATGGAGCGATCTTTGAGGTTGCAGTTACAACTAGGTCGCCTTTTGGCGGAGTGTTAGGTCAAGATAATCCGACTGAGCAAGGTGGCATTATTACTCTAGAGGGAGTTGATGATGAAGCAGCTGCTATTCGTATTTTAGGAGCTTCTGCAATTTCGGTCGTTATTGAGGCAGAGGGAGATCAGAATGGTGATGGTCGTTCTGATCAGACATCGCCAATTTTCAACGTTACATGGAATGACTTTTTAGATCGTAACTTCGTGCGTCCTCCTGTGGAAAATATTATTCGTTAGTATGCCTAAATCTAAAACGGCTTATGTTTGTACTGAGTGTGGTGCAGACTTTTCAAAGTGGCAGGGACAATGCCCAGAATGTGGTGAATGGAATACCGTTCAAGAAATTAAGCTCTCATCAGCCAAAACTTCCCGCTCTTCAGCTAAAAGTGTGGGGTATGCAGGCGCTGCTGCAGAAATTAAATCTCTCAGTGCGATTGATCTGAAAGAGCAGCCTAGATTTAGCTCGGGTATCGGAGAGTTTGATCGTGTTTTGGGTGGTGGTTTAGTTCCGGGTTCTGCAATTTTAGTTGGTGGTCATCCTGGTGCAGGGAAGAGCACGTTACTTCTGCAGACGATGTGTTATCTAGCAAATCGTTTACCCGCACTATATATCACCGGTGAAGAATCTCTTCAGCAAGTTGCGATGCGTGCTAAGCGCTTGGAGCTGCAGGCAGATGATCTCAAAATGTTTTCAGAAACAAGCATTGAGAGTATTGAAGCGACGGTACAAAGCGTTCAGCCTAAGGTCTTAGTGGTTGATAGTATTCAGGTGATGTTTAGTGAATCACTGGATTCTGCTCCGGGAAGCGTCTCTCAAGTCCGCGAATGTGCTGCGCGTCTAACACGTTTAGCTAAGCAAACGGGTATGGTGCTTTTTTTAGTTGGTCACGTCACCAAAGAGGGAGCGATTGCTGGTCCAAAAGTATTGGAGCATATGATCGATTGTTCGATCATGTTGGAAGGCTCGAGTGATACACGCTACAGGACTTTGCGCGGAATTAAGAATCGTTTTGGTGCAGTGAATGAATTAGGCGTGTTTGCCATGCAGGAAAAAGGCTTGGCTGAAGTTAAAAATCCAAGTGCCATTTTTCTAAATAGGGGTGAAGAAGCGTCCCCTGGTAGTGCTGTTACGGTTCTTTGGGAAGGTACGCGTCCTCTGCTTGTAGAATTGCAGGCCTTGGTTGATGAGAGTCAAGGTTCTTACCCGAAACGCGTTGCTCTGGGCTTGGATCAAAATAGGGTCTCCATGTTATTAGCGGTGTTGCATCGCCATGGCGGTCTTCATTGTGGTGATCAAGATGTTTTTGTCAGTCTCGTAGGCGGCGTGAAAACATCTGAAACGAGCACTGATTTAGCATCGCTCGCATCTATCGTCTCAAGTTTTCGTGGTGTGAATTTAGCGCGTGATGTCATCATGTTTGGCGAGGTAGGGCTTTCTGGAGAAGTACGCCCTGTCGCAAGTGGCCAAGAGCGTATCCATGAGGCGGCGAAACATGGCTTTAAATTAGCTTATGTTCCGTGGGGTAATCGCCCCAGAGAGGATGTGCCTGGAATGAAGGTCGTACCTGTCAAAACGCTTGATGAGTTTCTTAAAAACGTCTTTTAGTTTGCTCGTTAGTGCGTTTCGCTTAACGCGCTCAGTTCGCGGTGCAGAAGATCTTCGTCTGCTAAGTTGAGCTCTACGAGTCTTTTTAAATGCGTCATGCTGTCGATATCGATATGGTCGCAGGCAAAACCTAAGGCGTTGTCGTGCTCATTTGAAAACGAAAGTATCATGTTAATGCACTGCTCGTTTCCAGCGAGTTTGATGCTAGCTTCAAAGGTATTGTCTTTGTTCATCAAAAAACCCTCTGGCTTTCGAATCAATACGCCCTTCAGTGAAATGTCTTGCACACCGCTCGTCCATTCCAAACCTTCTTGACTCAAGGTGCATTCGGCATTGAATAAAATTCGGCTGAATTGACGACGTTCTTGCTGTTCTTGTAATTGTGACATGCCTTTTCCTAGGATGAGTGCGAGGACTAATGCGCACTTACTTTAGATTTAAGTTTAAATCCTAGCAAGTGCGCAGCACTTATTATGCGAGTTTCTTATAGTTGAGGCGTGTCGGCGTTTTCGCAAGCTCACCTTTTCTATCTTTGAAGTCTGCTTCGTATTCTGTGTAATTGCCTTCAAACCAGACAACCTCACTATCACCTTCATATGCAAGAATGTGTGTTGCAATACGATCTAGGAACCAGCGATCGTGCGATATGACAATCGCACAACCTGGGAAGGCCAGCACAGCTTCCTCTAGTGCGCGCAAGGTCTCAACATCTAAGTCGTTGGTAGGTTCGTCAAGCAAAAGAACATTCGCGCCTTGCTTTAAGGTGTTTGCCAAGTGTAGTCGATTGCGTTCACCGCCAGATAATTCACTCACGCGTTTTTGCTGGTCATTGCCGCGGAAATTAAAACGGCTGATGTAGGCGCGTGATGGCGTTTGGTAGTTGCCGATCGTGATCATATCGTTGCCGTCGCTTACTTCTTCCCAAACAGTTTTGTTATTGTTTAGGTCGCGAGTCTGCTCGACATATCCGAGTTCAACTGTTTCACCAAGACGAATCGATCCTTCATCTGGCTCTTCAATGCCGGAAAGTAGTTTGAATAGTGAAGACTTACCCGCGCCGTTGCCGCCAACGACACCTACGATACTGCCGGGAGGAACTGAGAAGCTTAGATCTTTAAATAATAGTTTGTCGCGATATTGCTTGCAGACACCATCAAGTTCGATAACAACGTCGCCCAAGCGTGGCCCAGGTGGAATATATATTTCCATGGTCTCGTTGCGTTTTTGTGAGTCTTGCGAATTAAGCTCTTCAAAGCGCTGAAGACGAGCTTTGCTTTTTGCATGGCGGCCTTTTGCGTTGCTTCTAACCCATTCGAGTTCAGACTTAATGCTGCGTTGGCGAGCGTCTTCTTGTTTCTGCTCAATTTCGAGACGTTTCTCTTTTGCTTCAAGCCATTGTGAATAGTTGCCTTCAAATGGAATGCCGTGGCCGCGGTCTAATTCAAGAATCCAGCCTGCGACGTTATCAAGGAAGTAACGGTCGTGAGTGATGGCGACGACGGTGCCAGGGTAATCGTGTAAGAATCGTTCAAGCCAAGCCACACTTTCGGCATCAAGGTGGTTAGTTGGTTCATCAAGCAGCAGCATGTCTGGTTTCGAGAGAAGAAGGCGGCAAAGCGCTACACGACGTTTTTCACCCCCAGAAAGCGTTGCAACATCCGCATCCCATGGCGGTAAACGCAAAGCATCCGCAGCAACTTCTAAGGTGCGTTCGAGATTATGGCCATCTCCTGTTTCGATAATAGCTTCAAGCTTGGCCTGCTCCGCTGCCAGTGCGTCGAAATCAGCATCTGGTTCGGCATACTCGGCATAGACTTGGTCGAGACGCTCTAGAGCATCTTTTATTTCACGTAAACCGTCTTCTACATTTCCGCGTACATCTTTTGATTCGTCAAGTTGCGGTTCCTGCGGTAGATAGCCAACGTTGATGCCAGGTTGAGGACGAGCTTCCCCCGTGTAGTCTTGATCGACACCTGCCATGATTTTAAGGAGCGTTGATTTACCTGCGCCATTCAGGCCAAGAACACCGATTTTTGCGCCGGGAAAGAATGAAAGAGAAATGTCTTTTAGGATCTCTCGTTTAGGAGGGACAACTTTCCCTACTCGGTTCATGGTAAACACATATTGTGCCATGCAATTGCTCCTAGATTTTGTTCAGTATCGTGGGCTGGGCTGCCTCGAAGAATATGACGCGCACACTAGCGAAAAACCTGAAATAACGCAACGAAAGTGCATTTTTGACATCGAGATACGACCGCGGCCTATTTTAGACGCTTTCAAGCGATTAGGTCTCATAAATATCGTGATGTTGCAGGGAAAATCATTTAAACTGCGCGCTTTTTAAACTAACCCGAATTTGTTCAGGGTTTGCCGTAGTTAAGAAGACCAAGAGGCATAGTATGTTCAAGCAAGAAATGACCATCGCTGGATTTGATGATGAACTGTTGTCGGCAATGGATGCAGAAGCAAAAAGACAGGAAGATCATATTGAATTGATTGCTTCAGAAAATTACACCAGCCCTCGTGTAATGGAAGCGCAAGGATCTTACCTTACTAATAAATACGCCGAAGGCTACCCAAGTAAACGTTACTACGGTGGTTGTGAGCATGTTGACGTAGTCGAGCAGCTAGCAATCGATCGTGCAAAGGCATTGTTTGGTGCGAAGTACGCGAACGTTCAGCCTCATTCAGGTTCACAAGCAAACGCAGCGGTATTTATGGCTCTTTGTCAGCCAGGTGACACAATCCTTGGTATGAGCTTGGCGCATGGTGGTCACTTAACGCATGGCGCGGCGGTTAGTTTTTCAGGCCGAATCTACAATGCAGTTCAATATGGCTTAAACGAAGCAACTGGTGAGATTGATTACGATCAAGTTGAGGCTCTTGCGCGTGAGCACAAGCCTAAAATGATTATCGCTGGTTTTTCAGCCTATTCTCTTGTTGTTGACTGGAAGCGTTTCAGAGCAATTGCAGACGAAGTGGGTGCGTACTTGTTTGTTGATATGGCGCATATAGCGGGTCTTGTTGCTGGCGGTGTTTACCCAAGTCCTGTTGGTATTGCAGATGTCGTGACTACAACGACGCATAAAACGCTACGAGGCCCTCGTGGTGGTTTGATTTTGGCAAATGATGACGAAGAGCTGAACAAAAAGCTGAACTTTGCCGTCTTCCCTGAAAGTCAGGGTGGACCATTGATGCACGTGATTGCTGCGAAAGCAGTGTGCTTCAAAGAAGCGATGTCAGAAGAGTTTAAAACATATCAGCAGCAAGTCGTTAAAAATGCACAAGCGATGGTTTCTGTATTTTTAGAGCGTGGCTACAAAATTGTGTCTGGCGGTACTGATGACCACCTCTTCTTGCTTGATTTGATTGATAAAGATGTAACGGGCAAAGACGCTGACGCAGCATTAGGTCGTGCTCACATTACAGTAAACAAGAACTCGGTTCCAAACGATCCTCGTTCTCCATTTGTAACGAGTGGATTGCGTATTGGTACGCCAGCTATTACAAGTCGAGGTTTTCAGTCGAAAGATTGTTCTGAATTAGCTTCATGGATTTGTGATGTGATTGACGCGTTAGTTGCCAATCCAGAGGACGACTCTGTCATCAACGCAACACGCGAAAAAGTGCAAGCAATTTGCTCGCGTTTGCCAGTTTACGCATAACTGTCAGGGTTGATTCCTCATGCATTGTCCGTTTTGTAAGGCGACTGACACGAAGGTTTACGACTCTCGTTTGGTTTCTGACGGCAATCAAGTACGTCGTCGACGCGAGTGCTTGACCTGCCAAGAACGCTTTACCACATTTGAAACGGCTGAGCTTGTGATGCCGCGGGTTGTTAAACAAGACGGCTCGCGCCAACCCTTCGATGAAGAAAAGCTGAATCGTGGTGTTCAGCGAGCTTTAGAAAAGCGTCCTGTGAGTATTGAGTCTATTGAACAAGCGATAGACAACATCAAGTATCGTCTGCGAGCGACTGGTGAGCGAGAACTATCTTCATTGCAAGTGGGTGAAGAAGTGATGCGAGAACTTCGAAGTTTAGATGAAGTTGCATATGTTCGATTTGCCTCGGTATATCGCAGTTTCCAAGACATCAATGAGTTTAAAGAAGAGATTGATCGCTTAGCCAAGCGTGATCGCTCTTCTGATAACGCATAAGCACTAAGAGTTTTGCTCCATATGCATGACTGGTCGGCTGATGATCATCGTTATATGGCTCGTGCTATCGAGTTAGCCTGGCTTGGTGAATTAAGTTGCCAGCCTAATCCACGTGTTGGTTGTGTCATAGTGCGCGATGGTCAGATTGTTGGAGAGGGCTTTCATGAACGAGCAGGTGAAGGCCATGCTGAGGTTAACGCATTAGCTCAAGCCGGAGAGTTGGCCAAAGGTGCTACGGCATATGTAACCCTAGAGCCTTGCAGTCATTACGGTAGAACTCCACCTTGTGCAAGAGCCTTAGTCGATGCGGGATTGGCACGCGTTATTAGTGCGATGCAAGATCCGAATCCCTTGGTTGCAGGTAAGGGCGTAAGCATATTGAGTGATGCTGGTATTCAGGTTGAACTAGGATTGCTCGAAGAGCAATCGAAGCAGCTAAATATTGGTTTTATTTCAAGAATGACGCGTAAGCGACCCTTTGTACGTCTAAAGATGGCAGCGAGTGTTGATGGGCGAACAGCAATGGCTTCTGGCGAAAGTCAGTGGATTACCGGTGCTGCTGCGAGAGAAGATGTACAAGCGTGGCGCGCAAAGTCTTCTGCTATTTTAACTGGCGTAGGAACCGTTCTATACGACAATGCCAAGTTAACGGTGCGAACTGATCATCTACTCGATAAACGAGGGTTTCAGCCGATGCGCGTGGTTCTTGATGCGCACGCACGTTTAACCGGGCAAGAAGCGGTTTTTGAGAACAATGCTGCGGTGCAGTATGTCGTATCGGAAGAGGCTAAGGTTTCTCCCGAAATTGTGGGTTCGCAACATGTCAATGTCGTACGTTTAGCATTGGACGCGAAAGGATATTTTGATTTATCTGCGCTTCTCCATGCTCTGGCCGAACAAGAAGTCAATGATCTTTTTGTGGAGGCTGGAGAGAGTCTTTCTGGCAGTTTTATAGATCAAAATTGCGTAGATGAATTACTGCTGTATGTTGCGCCTAAGTTGATGGGGCATCAGGCAAAAGCTCTGGCGAATCTGCCATTTGATCGTATGGGGCAGGCCATAGATTTAGATCTTAAGGATGTTCGACAAGTAGGGGCCGATCTACGATTTCAGTATCAATTTAAGGGCGCTCTTTAGAAATGTTTACAGGTATTATTGAGGCGGTTGGCACCATAGCTGCCATTGAAAGTGCTCGTTCAGGCGCTCAACTTCGTATCAATGTCCAAGCCCTTGATATGAGTGATGTTCAATTGGGAGACAGCATTGCTGTAAACGGAGTTTGTCTGACTGTCACCGCTTTCTCTCCTAATGATTTTTGTGCGGATATCTCCGCAGAGTCATTGCGTTACACACGATTCGCAACGATGCGAGTCGGTGATCGAGTTAATCTTGAAAAAGCGCTTACGCTTTCGCGCCGTTTAGGTGGCCACTTAGTCAGTGGGCATGTTGATGGAATAGGGTCTATAGTTGCTGTCAGCTCAGAAGGTGACTCATTACGTTATACCATTCACTGTTCATCGGAACTTTCGCGCTATATCGCGAATAAAGGCTCAATTACCGTGGATGGAGTTAGTCTTACAGTGACTGGTTTGGTGGATGAAGGATTTACTCTCAATATTGTTCCTCATACCGCTCAGAATACGATTATCCCTGAGTACTCAACTGGCCGAGATGTGCACTTAGAGGTAGATCTTATGGCTCGCTATGCAGAGCGGTTATTGAGTTTTTCAGATGAAAAGCAATCGCCGAAGTCGGTGATTGATGAAGCGTTTTTAGCAAAGAACGGTTACAAGATATAGAAACATACCTAGCTTAATTTGCTGGGTCTTTGGAGGTTGAATGAAGCTCAACACTGTTGAAGAGCTAGTTGAAGATATCCGTCAAGGTAAAATGGTTATTCTGATGGATGACGAGGACCGAGAGAACGAAGGTGATCTCGTTATTGCGGCAGAGCAAGTGCGTCCTGAAGATATTAATTTCATGGCGACACATGCGCGTGGTCTCATTTGTATGACGATGACGAGAGATCGTGCGGATTATTTTGGCTTGCCTCCGATGGCGCATGCAAATAACGCACAATTTTCAACTAATTTTACTGTTTCGATTGAAGCGGCAGAAGGTGTAACGACGGGCATCTCTGCTGCGGATCGTGCTCATACTATTCGGACTGCTGTGGGTCGAAATAGCAAACCCCAAGATATCGTCCAGCCGGGTCATGTTTTCCCAATTGTTGCTCAGCCTGGTGGCGTATTAACGCGTGCGGGTCATACAGAAGCTGGTTGCGATTTGGCGAGAATGGCTGGCTTTGAAGCGGCTTCGGTCATTGTTGAAATTATGAATGATGATGGCACGATGGCACGTCGCCCTGATCTTGAAGAATTTGCGAAAAAACACGATCTAAAAATTGGCACAATCGCCGATATGATTCATTATCGTGCTCTGAATGAGCAGACGGTTACTCGTCAGGAAGAGCACGGCGTTCAAACTGAGCATGGTGATTTTCAGCTGATTACCTACAAAGATACTTTGCAAGGCGATGTGCATATGGCTTTCGTGTTGGGT
The DNA here is from genome assembly GCF_001635735.1 of Oleiphilus sp. HI0067. Taxonomy (NCBI): domain Bacteria; kingdom Pseudomonadati; phylum Pseudomonadota; class Gammaproteobacteria; order Oceanospirillales; family Oleiphilaceae; genus Oleiphilus; species Oleiphilus sp. HI0067. The sequence continues at coordinate 21,230 of NZ_LWFI01001088.1, read as the reverse complement.
GATGTAGATCAGGTTGATGCGCCAATAGTACGTGTTCAATACCCTGACATACTGCGTGACACAATTGGTGTACGAAAAGAAGGTTCTCAATCTTGGTCGGTGCAAAACTCGCTAGCAAAAATTGCTGAAGCAGGCGCTGGTGTATTGGTGCTGTTAGGTGATTCATACGAAGCCTCAATGGAAGACCGCTTGGTTGAGTTTTTTAACTCATCTTCTCCCCAATCAGGTGGGCAAGGTGCGTATTTGACGGTTGGCACAGGCTCGCAAATATTGCGTGATTTGGGCGTTCATAAAATGCGCTTGCTCGCGCCAGAGATGAAGTTTTCGGCGCTGTCGGGCTTTGATCTTGAAGTAACAGAATTCATTCCGTACAACGGATAAAACAGCTAATTAAAGAGTAAAAAAGATGCGAAATATCAAAATTCATGAAGGTGACTTTAAAGAAGTTTCAGGTAAGTTTGCCTTAGTAGTTGGTCGTTTTAATGCTTTCGTTGTGGAAAGTTTGGTAGAAGGTGCGATTGACGCGCTTGTACGTCAAGGTATTGCGGAAGAAGATATTGAAATCTTCCGTGTTCCTGGTGCGTTTGAGCTTCCGCTAGCAGTTCAGCGTGTGGCTAAAACGGGTCAATTTGACGCTATTGTCGCGCTTGGAGCAGTGATTCGCGGTGGTACACCACACTTTGAGTACGTGGCAGGTGAATGTACAAAAGGAATTAGCGCTGTTTCATTAGAGACTAATCTACCTATTGCCTTTGGCGTATTGACTGTCGATAGCATCGAACAAGCGATTGAGCGTTCAGGCACGAAAGCTGGCAACAAAGGTGCGGAAGCAGCGATGTCAGCATTAGAAATGCTTACCTTGTTTAAAAACGCAGGTATTTAATGAGCGAATTTGATTCTAGTGTGCCTAAGAAGGTCACTACATCTCAGCGTAAGAGAGCGCGAACACTAGTGCTCCAAGCGCTTTATCAATGGCAGTTGGGCCATTCTAGTACGTCTCAGATAGAAGCGGAGTTTCGTACTGATAATGACTTCGGAAAGATCGATCAAGCTTATTTCGAGCAAGTGTTTCGAACGATTCCAAGTTCTACCAATGAACTAGATCAACAATATGAAGTGTTGCTAGACCGTGCCTTAGAAGAGGTCGACCCAATTGAGCTGGCTATTTTACGTATTGGTACGTTTGAGCTAATGCATCGCATCGATATTCCTTTGGGGGTTGTGATCAACGAAGCGATTGAACTCGCAAAAGAGTTTGGCGGTACAGATGGTCACAAGTATGTGAATAGCATATTGGACAAGTTAGGTAATAAGCTGCGTTCTGCTGAAGCCAGTGCGCAACGCAAATAGCAATTTAATGCTGGGGTGGTTAGGACAATCTACACATGAACTCTCGTTTAAGGAAAAGCCGCGAGTTTGATCTAATCACTTCTTTGTTTTCTAAAAGTCGCGCTCCGTCGTTTGATCTTGGGATAGGCGATGATGCTGCGGTGTTTTCACCTCCTTCAAACCAGTCTCTCGTGTTGTCGATAGATACCTCGGTTGAGGGACGGCATTTTCCAGCTGGTTTCCCTCCCGAATTCATTGCTAAACGAGCACTGGGTTCTGCGCTCAGCGACATAGCCGCAATGGGAGCCCAGCCACATCATTTTACTATAGCTTTAACACTGCCAGAGTTCGATACGGTTTGGTGCGAGCGATTTTCTACAGGCTTATATGATCTGGCCGAGCAATTTAATATTTCGCTAGTTGGTGGCGATACGACTAAAGGGCCTCTGACAATTAGTATTCAGGTGCATGGCTTAGTCGATAAAGGTAACTATTTAACTCGATCCTCCGCATCGCCCGCGGATTTAATTTTTGTATCAGGTTGCTTGGGTGATGCGCATGCGGGTCTGCTATTAGCGTTAGAAGGCAAAGAGTTAACTGAGCCATACCAACAAGCATTATTTGAAAGCTTTGCTTCGCCAACGCCTCAGATAGCGCTTGGCATGGCAGTTAATGGGCTAGCGAGTTCAGCGCTTGATGTTTCAGATGGTCTACTGGCTGACTTAGAGCATTTGTGCTGTGCCTCGGGCTTGTCGGCCGAACTAGAGTTAAGTGCGGTGCCATTGTCAGATGATTTGCTGAAATATAGAGATTATGACTTTGCAATGCAGGCAGCATTAAATGGCGGTGATGACTATCAGTTACTCATCACGGCTTCTTCAGATAAGCGTCAACGACTGTTAGAGCTAGGGTTTATTGAAATCGGCGCGATGTTAGCGGATGAGGGCAGCGTGTTGTCAGCAAAGTTAAATGGGGAGTCTGTGGCTCTGCCGGAAAAACGAGGCTTTGATCATTTTGAGTGATAAAAAAATTCCCTTACGCCTTTTGAAAGACCCCCGTTGCTTATTGGCATTTGGTTTTGGCAGTGGCTGCGCATCGAAAGCACCTGGGACTTTTGGTACATTGGCAGCTATCCCCTTTTATCTACTAATTTCAGACTTAGCGCCATTGCATTATCTTTTAGTTTGCCTTGGTTCTTTTGTTGTAGGTTGTTATCTCTGTGATATTGCGAGCCAGAAATTGCAGGTGCATGACCACGGAGGCATTGTCTGGGACGAATTTGTCGGCTACTGGATTGCTATGTTTGCTGCGCCGTCTGGCTGGCAGTGGATTCTGATAGGTTTTGTACTATTCCGCCTTTTTGATATTTGGAAGCCGTGGCCAATTCGAATACTGGACAAGCACGTACATGGCGGGTTTGGCATCATGATTGATGATGTTGTTGCAGGTCTTTATGCCCTTGGCTGTGTACACCTAATAGCTGTCGCTGTTAGTGGGTTTTAGGAAGTTTCTGAACGACGCTGAGAAATCTTGCTAGGCTAGCTTCCGCTCTCTCTTTTGATGCGTATGGGCCGCTATCAAACCCCTCTCGTGTTGAAAAATACCAACGATCTCCTGCGCAAAAGAACCGTTCGCTTCTGAAAGGAATGTTTCCTGACTCGCCTTTTCTGTGACTCTGTGTGGTCATGGCTAATCCTGCTTTTCTAAGTTAGTCCCCTAATTTAGTATCAATTGTATAAAAAACAATCTATCTGTTTGGGTGTCTAGATCTTGTTTTATGAAATTAGAGTTAGCATTGTTTAGTTAGGTCTTTGGTATGTTGAAAGCTACACATACTGCGTTCAGAATGGCACACTGAGTTTTAAATTTCCTAGGACCATCATGAATACATTAAAAATAACTGTAGTATGCCTCGTGTTGCTATTTTTGGCAGGTTGTTCAACAAAGCCAGTACAAGTATATGAAGGAGAAGCCCTAGCTGCAGATCAGCAAGCGATGATCACGGCGGGTGAAAATATTGAGATTACGCGTATTAATGGGAAGAAAATGAAAGAATATTTGCTTTCAAATATCGATACGCATTACGCACTCAAGCCTGGGAAGAAAAAGGTTGTCTTTAATTACACGAGTGTTTGGGCGGTATCTAAAGTAGGTCCAGATGGAGAGCGTTCAGAGCTAGTTGAATCCGGCCCGCAGTTTGTTGAATTTGATGCTTCGGCTGGACAAGCCTTATCGTTTGATTTTAAAGATGTTGCTAACGTTAGAGAAGCGCGTGACTTTGCGCTAGCCTTTGTAGCTTCTGTTGTTGATCAAAATGGCAATATCGTAGCGATGTCAGAGCCATATGATGCTGAGAATCATAGTCCAGTGTCGGCAGCTGTTGTTGCGGATGCTCCTGCTAACGTAGCTGTGACCGCGACACCATCTGCGCCAATAGATCAGGGTTTACTGACTATTGATGCGCTTAAAGTGCTTTGGGATCAAGCATCAAGCGAAGAGAAAAAAGAATTTCTAAAATGGGCGTTTAAGTAAGTTTTATTCGCCTTGCTTCGAGCTTGTAGTGGATGAGAATAGTCCGCTTACAAGCTCACTTGCATCGTCAATAATGCCGCTTACAAATGACCGGCTCTCATCCTCTTTTTCTTCAAGTGCTGTATGTTTCAATTGATCTATACGTTCCAGCGCTTCTTCCAAGTAACGAGAAAATGGCTTCTCTCCGTTGAAGCGATCTGGACAATATGTGCAGTTGATATTGTATTCGCCGTTATAACTGATGATGGTGATCGTTAAGCCAATTCCATCAAACAATGGGCTGCTGCATGACAAAGAAACTAGTTCGTTTTCTTCTAAATACAGAGGGAATTGTGGGCCTGGAATATTGATGATTGGGAGGTTGAACATCGGCTTAAACTTTTGAGCCAATAAAAATTCTGAGTATACGCGAGCAGAAAGTGAGGCCATATTGCTAGGTACAAGCTCGGTTAGTCTGTTCGCAGATATAGCGTCGTCATAATGATTTGAACTTGTGGCCATCGAATGAATCTGGCGAATTCGACGAATAGGGTTTGATTCATTGGTGATTAACGAAAACAAACTAGCAGTGAGTTGTTTTCCAGATTTATACGTAAGGCTTGTTGAGCGCACTGAGATTGGAGAAAGTGCAATCAGCGGAGCCTTCGGAAGAGCGTTATTATCTTTTAGGTAGCTATGAAGTGCCTCAGCACAGACTCCAATAAGAATGTCGTTGGTCGTGACATTATTTAGCTCTTGTCGGAGTGTGCGAATAGAAGAGAACGACAAGCGTAAGTTGTCGCTGACGCGCTTGCTTGAGACTTTCTTATTTAGCGGGGTGCTCGCTACGCTTAATAGTGCTGAGGGAAGATTTAAACGCTGCAGTTTTTCGTACAGAACGCTGTAAAACGCTGAAGATGCAGTATCTTTGAGCAAGTTTGCAATGCTCGATGGAATGGAAAGAGCTGTGTTATAGGCCGCCTCAATCAAAGATGCTGTTTCAGGTAGTTCAGTGGGCACCCATGGCTCTGGTGTTGTTAGCTTTTGAACATGCGGAGAGACATCTAATAGCTGGCTGAGAATGTCTTCACCAGTTGAATGGTCAAGTGCTGAGATGTGTGTAACGAGGATAAGCGCAAAGTGTTGCTTGGAGTATCCTGACTCGCTATCTAAACCGTCAACATAATAAACTTGCCACAAAGGTTGGTGGCGCTCGAGCGGTGTATTGAGTATTTTGGCGGATAGTTCTTCAAGGCTGCATGGGCTTTTAAGGGTGTTAAGTTGGATGTGGTGTACATGATTCTCCAAATCAAAATTTGGGTCGTCACACCAGATCGGAAATTCGTTGTTTAATGGCGCCTCAACAAGTTTCTGACGCAAGAAAATTTCATTACCAAGCTTGTTTGCGATAAGGGCTTTGATTCGCTCGAAGTTAAATTTCGAGCGCGTGCTCTTTTTCTTGAATATATAAGTACCGCCAACTTGCAATGGTGCTCGGCTACTTTCCAAAAATAGAAACGAAGCATCAAGCTCGGATAAAGTTCGCATACATTTAAGCCTTGGTTATTATAGTTTGCGCTTATTTATTTCTATTTACGCTAATTTCCGCTAAGTGAATGAGACAATCACAATAGATATTGTTGCCTAATTGTTTGGCAGCCTTGATTGCGTCGTTTTTGCATCGCTCTGCAGCTTCTTGAGTATATGCGAGAGCGCCAGTGCTTTGAACAATGTTGATGACTTCTTCAATCATATTGCCATCGCCTTTGCGGATAGCTGTTCTGATTGTGGTGGTTTGTTCTTCGCTGCCGATTTGCATGGCTTGTATCAGCGGCAATGTTGGCTTTCCTTCGGCTAGATCATCACCAATATTTTTTCCCATTTCTTGAGCGTTGCCGGTGTAATCCAGGATGTCATCGATGAGTTGAAATGCGAGTCCTAGTTTTAATCCGTATTCTTTTGCTGCGTTGATTGTTTGTTCGTCGCAATCTGCCAAGGTAGCGATGCCCTGTGAAGCAGCAATGAAGAGCATTGCAGTCTTACTCTCGATAACGTCGTAATATTGCTGCTCAGAGATATTTGGGTTTTTTGCATTCATTAACTGAAAGACTTCGCCTTCAGCGATAATGTTTGTTGTGTTAGCAAGAATGCCCATTAGCTCAACACTACCGATATCTACCATCATTTGAAAAGCGCGTGAATAAAGGAAGTCGCCAACCAATACGCTCGGGGCGTTTCCCCAGTTTGCGTTCGCAGTGGCTTTGCCTCGACGCAATTCTGATGTATCGACTACGTCGTCGTGAAGTAAGGTTGCGGTATGCAAAAACTCAATGATTGTTGCGAGCTTTACCGCATTATCGTTATTGTAGTTGAGTGCTTTTGCGGTCAAGAGCGTGATAAGTGGGCGCATGCGTTTACCACCGCTCTCAATAATATATTGTGCGATTTTTTCAACTAAAGGAACGCGAGATGATAGTTGATCGAAAATCAGGGCGTTGACTGCGTCGAACTCTTGCTCAACGCTCTGGTAGATGTCTTTTAAGTGCATTTAATCGTTCAAATTTTTGTAGAGTTTTGCTGCTTATCTATCGATGCGGTGCAAATGCTATGGTTCGGTGTGTCGAGTGTCAAGATAAGTTCTTATTAGATTGGCTTCAGTGTTGCATTTGCTTTCTTGTTTTATTAAAATCACGCGCCCCTCAAATACGAGGTTGTTCTCTGTTATAGGGTTGCCGAAGAGCTTCCTTTAGAAACAGATGTTAAAAAGCAGTGCTTTAAGAAACAACGGCAGGGTAGATTCAGATCTATAAGTTGAGGGTTATTAAAATTGGAGAACATAAATGTACGCAGTTATCGTAAGCGGTGGTAAGCAGCACCGTGTTACAGAAGGCGAAGTACTTAAGCTTGAAAAAATTGAGCTTGAGACAGGCGCTAAAGTAGATTTTGATCGAGTATTGCTTGTAGCGAATGGTGACGATGTAAAAATTGGTGAGCCAAACGTGAAAGGCGCTAAAGTGACAGCAGAAATCGTTAGTCACGGCCGTCATGACAAAGTAAAAATCATGAAGTTCAAGCGTCGTAAGCATCACATGAAGCAAATGGGTCACCGTCAGTGGTACACTGAGGTGAAAATCACTGGTATTAAAGGCTAAGCTAAGCGTTTGCACTTAGTGCGAATCAGATAGCGAAAGGAGTAATCTAATGGCTCACAAGAAAGCGGGTGGTAGTACCCGGAACGGTCGCGATTCCGAGAGTAAACGCTTAGGCGTTAAGCGCTTCGGCGGCCAAGTTGTTTCAGCAGGTAGCATTATTGTTCGTCAACGTGGTACACGTTTCCACGCTGGTACTAACGTTGGTTGTGGTAAAGACCACACTTTGTTTGCAACTGCAGACGGCGTTGTTCAGTTTGTTACAAAAGGCCCTCAAAACCGCAAATACGTAGAGATCGTAGCAGCGGAATAAGCTTGGTCTTATCAAAAAAAGCTCCGCATTGCGGGGCTTTTTTTTTGCGTTTTTGTAGCGCATGAAAAACTAGCAGTTAAACTGAGTCAGTGGCTTGTAGATAGAGCGGAAAAATATGAAATTTGTAGATGAAGCAACGATATCTGTTGAGGCAGGAAAAGGTGGAAATGGGTGTTTAAGTTTTCGTCGCGAAAAGTATATCCCTAAGGGTGGCCCAGATGGCGGTGATGGCGGTGACGGCGGATCCGTGATTCTCGAGGCTGGGGAAGGTATTAATACGCTTATTGATTATCGCTATGTTCGGCAATATCGAGCTCAGTCTGGTGAAGGTGGTAAAGGGCGAAATTGTACCGGCGCGAAAGGTGAAGACTTGGTATTAAGTGTGCCTGTCGGTACGAGTGTCTTTGATGTTGATACTGAGGAAGTGCTCGGCGATTTGACTGAAATAGGTCAGCAGTTAGTTGTTGCGCAAGGTGGCTGGCATGGTTTGGGAAATACTCGCTTTAAATCAAGTACTAATCGCGCTCCTCGACAAACATCGCCGGGTAAGCCGGGTGAGAAGCGCAACCTCCGTCTTGAATTGAAAGTACTTGCTGATGTTGGTTTGTTGGGTCTGCCTAATGCAGGCAAATCTACATTGATTCGTTCGGTATCTGCCGCGAAGCCGAAGGTCGCGAACTATCCCTTTACAACGCTTGTTCCTAATTTGGGTGTCGTGCGTGTTGAGTCTCACCGAAGTTTTGTGATGGCCGATATACCAGGTTTGATTAAAGGTGCCTCGGAAGGTGCGGGTCTTGGTATACGTTTTCTGAAGCACTTAGTTCGTACCCGTTTGCTGCTTCATGTTGTCGACATGGCTCCATTTGATGGGAAAGAGCCTCTAGAGGCGATTAATGAGATCGTTGGTGAATTAGAGGGGTTTAGTCCGACCTTAGCCTCAAGAGAGCGTTGGTTGGTCTTGAATAAGCTCGATATGGTTCCAGAAGATGAGCGAGATCAGCGTTGTGATGAGTTGATAAAAGCGTTGAATTGGACTGGTCCAGTTTACAAAGCGTCAGCTTTGAATAATGAGGGCTTAGAGCCTCTAGTATGGGATATCATGCGTTGGATTGAAGAGCGAGCTGAGGCAGAGTCGAATGATGAAGAGTTGGCTCAGATGGAAGCTGGTCTGAAAGAGGCGATGCAGAAAGAAGCGCGTCAGCGTCTTGAGGAATATAAGGTCGCTCGAAAAGCGTCGCGTGCTAGCGAAGATGATGAAGATGACGACTTTGACGATGATGATTACGACGTTGAAGTTGAGTATGCGCCATAAGAGGTTGTCGTGCTAGATAGTAAGAGTATCGATGCGGCTCGTAGTAAGTTGCCTGCCGCAAAGCGAATAGTAGTTAAGATTGGTAGTGCGCTGTTAACGGACGATGGTCGAGGTCTCGATAGGGCGTCCATCAAAAAGTGGGTTGCTCAGATGGCGGCTTGTCGTCAGTCTGGAATCGAGCTTGTTTTGGTGTCCTCTGGTTCGGTGGCAGAGGGTATGGTGCGGCTTGGTTTGGATGCTAGACCTGAGCAACTTAATTTATTGCAGGCTGCTGCAGCGGTTGGTCAAACAGGGTTGGTCAATGCTTATGAGGAGTTCTTTCGCTCTCATGGATTAGCGACTGCGCAGATTCTACTGACTCATGAAGATTTGTCAGATCGTAAGCGTTATTTGAATGCTCGAAGCACGATCACAACCTTACTTGAAATGTGTGCGGTGCCTATCATCAATGAAAACGACACGGTTGTGACTGATGAAATTCGTTTTGGCGATAATGATACTTTAGGTGCTTTGGTTGCTAACTTAGTAGATGCTGACGGCCTGATTATCCTGACTGATCAGGATGGTATGTTTGATAAAGATCCTCGTGTTAATTCTGATGCTAAGCTCCTGAATGTTGTCCGTGCACAAGATAAGGCGCTTGATGCTATGGCGGGTGGGCGCTCTGGGGCTCTTGGTCGAGGTGGTATGGCAACCAAGTTGCGGGCTGCTAGATTAGCTGCGCGTTCAGGTGCATATACAGTTGTTGCTGGTGGGAAGATCGATGAAATCATCTCTCGCTTATTACAAGGTGAGCATCTGGGTACTTTGTTTGAGTCGAATACCGATCGGCAATTAGCGCGTAAACAATGGCTTGCAGGCCATTTGCAGACAAAGGGAAGTTTTACGCTTGATGATGGTGCGGTAAAGGCGCTTAGTGCTGGTGGAAATAGCTTGCTTGCTGTCGGTGTTGTTGAGCTTTCTGGTGATTTTAGGCGAGGCGAGATGGTGCGTTGTATTGATGTTGCTGGCAGAGAGGTAGCTCGGGGGCTGAGTAATTATAGCGCGCAAGAGGCGGTGAGGATTTTGGGTAAAGCGAGTTCTGTAATTGCTTCAGAGTTAGGTTATTGCCATGAGCCAGAGCTTATTCATGCTGATAATTTAGTTCTAACTTAAGAGTAAGCAAATAATTTAGACATAAAAAAAACCGAGCAAAGCTCGGTTTTTTTTATGTCTGCGTCGAATTAAGCTTTAAGCGCTTTAACTCGTGCGTTGAGACGGCTCTTGATACGAGCAGCTTTGTTTTTAGGGAACAAGTTCTTGTTCACCATGCCGTCGATAAGAGGTACAGCAGTTACATATGCTGCTTGAGCGTCATCGTAGTTGCCGCCAGCAATCTGTGCGTCAACTTTCTTGATGTAAGTGCGAACCATAGATCGTTGGCTTGCGTTGCGTTGGCGGCGTACTTCTTGTTGACGCGCGCGTTTCTTTGAAGATGGGGAGTTAGCCACCGTAATGCTCCTAAAATTTCGCGAAAATATTCAAACTAGCTGACTCAAAACTGCGAAATCGCTTACTTTTTGAGCCTGCGTTAAAAAAGGACGCGAGACTATGCCGTTTTAATTACTTAATGTCAAGGCTTCAGTTGGCCTTGAATGTTAAGTGTTGTTGCCTTGTTGAAGAGGAAGGGCTTTGCCTCTCCCGTCAACTTATTAAGTGAACTTCTTTACGCCACCATTTTTCCAATTAATGCCTCGCAAGTGCCCTTATCCATATACTTTGGTACCGGGTAATTTGCATGTGCTTCTTCCAGAGCAAGCTTCGCAATGCGCGGGATGTCTTCTTTTTTAAGGCTATCAAGTGTCTCTGGGATTTCGAACGACTGCAACATGCTACGTACTCTAGCTATAAATTTATCAGCGAGTTGTTTGTTGCTTTCTCTGCCTGTTTTTAAAGCACTAGCTTTTGCAAGTTCAGCAAGCTGAGGAATGATGTCGCTTTTCGAATAGTCCAAGATGTGTGGTAAGACGATCGAATTGGCGAGACCGTGAGGCGTTGAGTATAGAGCGCCAAAGTTATGCGCAATAGCGTGTACATAACCAACACCTGCTTTTGTAAATGCTAGTCCTGCATAATATGACGCCATGGCCATATTTTGGCGTGCCTCAAAGTTTTTTCCGTCATGTACTGCTGTTTCTAAATTTTCCATGATGAGTTTGGTCGCTGCTAATGCGTAACCACGTGTCTCATCCGTAGCATTAGTGGAAATGAACGACTCGATTGCATGAGTTAAAGCATCCATACCTGTTGCCGCAGTGACAGCAGGCGGAAGGCCAAGCATTAATTTACCGTCTAATGCCGCCATGGCTGGTACAAGCTTTGGATCAACGATTGGCGATTTTTGATGTGTATCTGGATCTGAAACGACCGAAACAATTGTGACTTCAGAACCTGTGCCTGCGGTTGTTGGCACAACGAATAACGGTAAAGGTGCTTTTCGGATTTTAAATAGCCCAGCCATTTTTTCGAGAGACTTATCGTTTGTAGCTCTTGCAGCAATGGCTTTACTTGCATCAATAGGTGAGCCTCCACCAACAGCTAAAATCCCTTCGCATTTGTTTTTCTTGAGAATACTCAAGCCTTTTTCGACTTGATCATAAGTAGGGTCTGGAAGAATGCCGTCGTAAATAGTGACATTGATACCTTGTTCTTCTAGTTTTGCTTGAATTTTGTTGAGCAGTCCTATTTCTACAAGCACTTTGTCTGTGACAAGCAATAGCTTTTTGATGCCTAGGTGGTGAATGGCTTCACAAAGTTCTAGTGATGAGTCCGCGCCGGAAAAAAGAGTAGGCTTTGGCATTGGGATAACGGCGGCCGCTACTTTAAGAGCTTTGGTTAGGCCTTTGTAGTATTGAACTTTTACTGGAAATAGCATGGATTTACTCGTCTAAATGAAATAATACAAAACGCGTGATTATGCGTATCACTTAAAATTAGAGTATATACTCTAATTTTAAGAATGGAAGAAAAGCCTGTTGATGAAACTTCTCTCGCCTTGATCAATTCGGCAGATTTTGTGCGATATGACTGGAGTGAAAGCGTTGTGGTAACTGTGTCACGGTTTTTGAAATAAAACGTTACACATTGCAAATTATTTGCAACATACAAATAGACGGTGGGGGCTTATAGTAAAAGCATACCGAATGTGTTGCGATTCAGGCCCGCAACGTGATCGGCCAAGTTTTTAGTGATTTCGTTTCCAAGCCCGCTTTTTAGCGGGCTTTTTTTTGCTTTGAAAAGAGTGTTGGTGATAGCAAATATTAGGCGCTGGCGCTCACGGAACTTTTAAGGTCGATATCTTCAAGCAGTTTATTTATCGCTGCAGCAAATTCTGCCCCAGCGTCTTCTTGTAAAAAGTGCCCGCCCTTGAGTGTAATGTGCTCTTGACCGTGAGCCCCCGGAATACGCTTCTGCATGTATCTATCGCCTCCGCGCGTAATTGGGTCGCCATTGCTGAATGTGGTTAGGAATGGTTTTTCCCATTTCTCGAGGACTTTCCAAGCTTCTTTATTTGCGCTAGATGCTGGATTATCAGGGGAGATTGGGACGAGTGCAGGAAAAGCTCTTGTTCCAGCTTTGTATTTTGAGCTAGGAAACGGCGCATCGTAAGCACGTATTTCATCAGGACTAAGCGTTTTAAAACAGCCAGTGTTTATGATTTTCGCGATGGGAAACCAGGGGCTGTTTAATGCAAATGCGCGCCAAATTTTAAATGCTTTTGGAACTGTCTCATCACCCGTGGGCAACATGCCGTTGCCAACTACGATGGCTTTAAATCTGTCTGAGTTCTCTGCGGCTAAGCGTAAGCCAAGTAGTGATCCCCAGTCTTGGCATACAAGAGTGATGTTGTTGAGCTCGAGTTGATCAATGAAATTAAGAAGCCAGTCAACATGTGTTTCGTAGCTATAGTCGTTTTTATTGGTTGGTTTATCTGATTTTCCGAAGCCAATGAGATCTGGCGCAATCACTCTATGTCCAGCAGCTGCGCAAATAGGAATCATGTGTCGATATAAATACGACCATGTTGGTTCGCCATGGAGCATGAGAACGGGATCTGCATTTTTAGAACCTTCGTCAACATAGTGCATCCGCAAGCCATCAATATCTTTATAGTTGGGCTTGAAAGGGTAATTAGATAGGCGAGCAAAGCGAGAGTCTGGCGTGCGAATGAATGGAATCATGTATAGCCTCTATATGTTTTTATTTTTTATCTCGGTAATGCTAGCGGGATGATCAAAAAAACACCAGAGGCAAAAGATTTCGCGATGCGCTTAGTCTTTTAGATCTAGATATCCACGCTGAATCGATGTTTCAAATGCTTTAGAACCCTCCGCCAACTCCTCAAAGCGTAAACGGTGAGCACGAAGTTTTTGCATTTCGTCGTTGCTAGGGAAATTCTCAGTTCCCTCATACTGCTTACATAGCGTGTATAGATGCTCTAAATATTCTGCGCGACTGCGTGCTACTAGTTCGACAATAGGCTGGAGATCGCTGATGCAAAGCTCATCAATTTTAGGGTTGATTTGCTCCTTGTTTGTCGTTTTTAAAAGCTGCTCAAATTGCATAAGTAAGCGATTAATGCTCTTGTCCATAATTCACCTCAGTTCTTCTTTATTCTCTAAGCATAGTGAAAGTCTCGCGATAGTCGAGTAGCATGGCGAGCATATTAATTGTTCAGAAAAATAAGACCTTGTATGGATTCCGAGGCAAGCCAAAGTCCCGCTAAAAAAAATTTATTTCGTTCTTCCGCAATTGTTGGATTGATGACAATGGTGTCTCGCTTTCTAGGCTTAGCGAGAGACGTTGTTGTCGCTAATTTCTTTGGTGCCAGTGCCGGCGCAGATGCATTTTTTGTTGCTTTCAAAATCCCTAACTTTTTTCGACGCTTATTTGCCGAGGGAGCATTTTCGCAAGCCTTTATTCCCGTATTGGCAGATTACAAAGATGGGCAGGATAGAGATGCGGTCAGAACATTACTGGGTTCTGTTTTAGGTGTGCTCGGCGCAGTTCTATTTGTATTTAGTTTATTAGCTGTGCTCGGTGCTCCTTGGGTGACAGCACTGTTTGCTCCTGGCTTTTTGGATGAGCCTACTAAGTACGAGCTTGCTAGCACTATGCTACAAATTACGTTCCCTTATCTTTTCTTGATATCGCTGACTGCGTTTGCCGGCGCGGTCTTAAATAGTTATGGAAACTTTGCTGTTCCAGCATTTACACCAGTACTGCTGAATTTGAGTTTGATTGCATCGGCGGTTTTTTTAACCCCTTTATTTGCTCAGCCGGTTATTGCGCTTGCGTGGGGTGTTTTTATCGCTGGTGTATTGCAGCTGTTTTTTCAATTGCCGTTTTTACTGCGATTGGGTTTGCTACCTAGGCCAATATTAGATTATCGGCATGAGGGCGTACGCAAAATCGGTGCATTAATGTTGCCAGCAATGTTTGGGGTTTCGGTGAGCCAGATTAATTTATTGCTCGATACAATTCTCGCATCCTTGCTGCAAACAGGAAGCGTGTCTTGGCTGTATTACTCGGATAGATTGGTTGAGCTGCCGCTTGGAGTCTTTGGTATTGCGATTGCGACGGTGATTTTGCCGGCGCTTTCAGCAAATAATGCCGCAAAGTCGGAAGAGGCTTTTTCAGCCACTATCGATTGGGCTTTGAAAATGGTTCTTTTAATTGGCTTGCCTGCAGCACTTGCTTTAATCGTTTTGGCAGAACCATTAATCGCCGTGTTGTTTCATTATGGAGCTTTGAACGATACTGATGTGCTGCAGTCTGCTCACAGTTTGCGAGCATATGCTTTAGGCTTGTTGGCGTTTATGTTCGTCAAAGTCCTAGCGCCGGGTTTTTTCGCGCGAAAGGATATGCGTACACCGGTCAAAATTGGCATCTATGCCATGATCGCCAACATGGTATTTAATCTCGCGCTTATCTGGCCTTTACAGCACGCAGGGCTTGCGCTGGCTACTGCAATGTCGGCTTGGTTAAATGCAATTTGTTTATTGGTGGTTTTGAAGCGACAAGGCGTTTACAAGTCAGGTAATGGCTGGTTTGTATTTGTAATACGTTTGCTGGGTGCTGTCGTCGCTATGGTGTTAGTGGTTTCATATTTGAATTCACCAACTCAAGAATGGTTGGTTTGGGATGTTTGGCAGCGTATCTCGACGATTGGTTTGCTTGTCATCTGTGGAATCTTTAGTTACTTCATTGTTTTGCTTTGCTTGGGTTTAAACTTGAAAAATATGCTTAAGCAAAAGGTGTAGTGATACCTAGTGAACTGTACGCTATTCTCTTAGTTTGTTAATTCATTAAACAAAGCTGTGATCTAAGTCGAAAAACCTAGTGGTGTTGTCTTTATTTTGTTCAGTTAACAGGATTTAATAAGCGATAACTTAAGTTTACACAGTGTTTTGGCAAGCGAATTTCGCGGAGATCTCATGAAACTTTTTATATCAGCGTTCACAGTTTTTGTGCTCATTTTTGTATCTGCTGCTTCGTATGCCAATGATGATGAGTTTAAGCCTGCCTACCAGAATATCGATTCTTATGATTTAGATGACTCCGATAAATTATTTGTTCGTCACAAGGGGCGTAACTACTACACATCAGGCAAAGATGCTGGTGATAACACTATTCGAGTGAATGAGAATAATGAAGAGTCGACTGATGAGACGGTCGGTATTTTAACGTTTTTGATTGCTCCAGCGGCTATTGTTTACATGAACTTGACCGGGTGGTGGGAATAAAACATCGCTTGACGAATAAAATTTTCCTTTCTTTCACCTAAACCATGGGCGCTTGATTGAATAAGTGCCTCCTCAACATTTATAATCCCCAGCTATTTTTTGCAGTGATGTAGGGCAAATGAAGCTCCTTCGAGGCTTATACAACAACCCTCTTCCAGAGGAAGGGTGTGTCGCAACGATTGGAAATTTCGATGGTGTTCATCTGGGGCACCAAGAAATTGTACGTCGTGTTGTTGAGCGGGCTAGTGATCTTAATCTCCCCTCGGTTGTCGTCGTGTTCGAACCTCAACCGCAAGAGTATTTTAAAGGCGAGCAGGCACCCGCGCGTTTAATGCGATTTCGTGACAAGTACGAATGTCTGCAAAATTACGGCTTAGATTATATTTGCGTACTTCAATTTAATGAGAAGTTTCGTGCCCTCACTGCCAAAGCATTTATTGATCAAGTTTTGGTGAATCACTTAAAAGTGAAACACTTGGTCGTTGGAGATGACTTTCGTTTTGGCGGAGATCGCCAAGGTGATTTTCAAGCCTTGTTAAATGCTGGTGAGGAATTTGGCTTTACGGTTGAAAATTCCGATACCTACAAAGTTGAGGGTACAGAGAGCCAAGCTCGCGTCAGCTCTACATTGGTCCGCGTTAAGTTAGCAGACGGTGAGTTTGATACGGTTGAAAGATTGCTCGGTCGTCCTTATACCTTGTCGGGACGCGTGATGTATGGGCAACAGCTTGGCAGAACGATTGGCTTTCCCACGGCCAACATTGCATTGCGTCGAAAGAGCAACCCACTAAAGGGTGTGTTTGCATTACAAGTCGATGTAATGAGCGGTGATCATGCCGGTTCATATTACGGCGTGGCTAATTTGGGTAAGAAACCTAGTGTTGGTGAATTTGACGCCAACTTAGAAATACATATTTTTGACTTCTCTGGCGATATATATGGTCAGAGAGTACAGGTAGAGTTCCTGAAAAAAATTCGCAATGAGCAGAAGTTTGAGAGCCTTCAAGCACTGCAAGAACAAATAGAACGCGATAACGTCGCTGCGAGAGAGTTCGTAGCACAACTTAATGAGAATGAAGCGAAAAGACTATGAGTGATTATAAGCACACCTTGAATTTGCCGGATACCGAATTTCCGATGCGCGGCAACCTCGCTCAGCGTGAGCCAGGTATGTTGAAGCAATGGCAAGATCAGGATCTTTATCAAAAGATTCGCGATGCGCGCCAAGGTGCTGAAAAGTTTATTTTGCATGATGGCCCTCCATACGCGAACGGCAACATCCACATTGGTCACTCTGTTAATAAAATTCTTAAAGACATTATCGTGAAATCGAAAACCATGAGTGGTTTCGATGCGCCATATATCCCGGGTTGGGACTGCCACGGTTTGCCAATCGAACACAATGTTGAAAAGAAAATTGGTAAAGCAGGCGTTAAGGTTGAGTTCTCGGCGTTCCGTAAAGCATGTCGTGAATATGCAGCAAAGCAAGTAGCTGGTCAGAAAGAAGACTTCATTCGTTTAGGTGTCTTTGGTGATTGGGACAAGCCTTATCTCACCATGGACTTCAAGTTCGAGGCCGATATTATTCGTGCATTAGGCAAGATCATTGATAACGGCCACTTAGTAAAAGGCTTCAAGCCAGTTTACTGGAGTGTGGTGGGTGGTTCTGCGTTGGCTGAAGCTGAAGTTGAATATCAAGACAAAGAAAGTACAGCTATTGATGCCCGTTACGATGTTGTCGATCGAGCTTCTGTGTTTGGTAAATTTGATGCCGCCGATAATGGCCAAAATCTTTCTATCGTAATTTGGACAACAACGGCTTGGACGCTTCCATCTAGCCAAGCGGTTTCTTTGAATCCTGATCTTGATTATTCCTTAGTGAAAGTCGATCTAGGATTGGGCGAAGAACTTGTGGTTCTTGCGCAAGCACTCGTTGATGACGCTATGGAGCGTTATGGTGCTGAAAACTTTGAAGTCGTTGGCTCGGCGAAAGGTTCTGATCTTGAAGGTGAGTTGTTGGTTCATCCTTTTTACCGCGACAAGCAGCTTCCTGTACTAGTTGGTGATCACGTAACAACAGATGCCGGTACGGGTGCAGTACATACAGCGCCTGACCATGGTGTTGATGACTTCAATGTTGGCAATAAGTACGGCTTAAAAACACTTAACTATGTCGACGATAACGGTGTTTATCGCGATATCGTTCCGATGTTTGCAGGTCAGCACGTTTATAAAGCCGACGGTCCGGTTCTTGAAGCGTTAACTAACGAAGGCAAGTTAGTTCTTAGCAAAAAGTTCTCGCACAGCTACCCGCATTGCTGGCGTACAAAAACGCCACTAATCTTCCGTGCAACGCCTCAGTGGTTTGTGAGCATGACGGAAAATGGCTTGAAAGATAAAGCGCTAGAAGCTGTGAAAGGCGTTAAATGGGTGCCATCTTGGGGTCAAAATCGTATTGAAGCGATGCTTGAGCAAAGCCCTGATTGGTGTATCTCACGTCAGCGTACTTGGGGTGTTCCGATTGCCTTGTTCGTGCACAAAGAAACTCAAGAACTTCATCCAAAAACGTCAGAGCTGATTGAACAAGTGGCTCAGCGTGTCGAAGGCACTGGCATGGATGCATGGTTCGATTTAGATGCTTCAGAGCTACTTGGCGATGATGCAGACAACTGGAACAAAGTAACCGATACCTTAGATGTATGGTTCGACTCTGGTGTGACACATGCAGCGGTACTTGAACAGCGCGCAGAGCTTGGTCAATACCCGGCAGATCTTTACTTAGAAGGTTCGGATCAGCACCGTGGTTGGTTCCAGTCATCTTTGAAAACTGGTATTGCGATCAAGGGTGAAGCGCCATACAAGCAAGTGCTTACACATGGCTTTACCGTGGATGGTGAAGGCCGCAAGATGTCTAAGTCCATTGGTAACGTGGTTTCGCCGCAAGAAGTGATGAACAAGCTTGGTGCAGATATCCTACGTTTGTGGGTTGCTGCGACGGACTACAGCGGTGACATGACGGTATCGGATGAAATCCTCAAGCGTACAGCAGATTCATATCGCCGTATTCGTAATACCGCGCGATTCTTGTTAAGTAATATCAATGGTTTTGATCCAAAAGCGGACTTAGTACCGAATGATCAAATGATTGCACTAGATCGTTGGGCTGTAGATCAGGCACTTCAACTGCAAGCAGAGCTTCAAGAAGCGTATGACAACTACAACTTCTTAGGCGTGTTCCAGAAGTTGGTTCAGTTCTGTGTTGGTGAGTTGGGTGGTTTCTACTTAGATATCATCAAAGACCGTCAGTACACCACGCAAGCGAATAGCTTGGCTCGTCGTTCTTGTCAGACTGCGATGTATCATATTCTAGAAGCAATGACGCGCTGGATGGCGCCAATCTTAAGCTTCACGGCTGATGAGATCTGGGCTGTTATGCCGCAGCCAGTATCAGGTGAGCGAGATGAGAGCGTATTCTTGGCTGAGTGGTATACCGACTTAGTTGCACTTTCAGATGATGAGCCGCAAGGTCGTGACTTCTGGAATAAAGTGATGGCGGCAAAAGAAGCTGTTAATAAGTGTATCGAAGAAGAGCGTAATGCCGGCAATGTAAAAGGCTCACTAACGACTGTAGTTAGTTTGTACTGTGAAGGTGATTTGGCTGACACCCTGAGCACCTTAGGCGAAGAGTTGCGTTTCGTATTGATTACCTCTGGCGCACGCGTGCTTGGCTTGAGTGATGATGGCCATGCCGATGCGAAGCCTTCTGACTTAGAAGGTTTGCTTGTGAAGGTTCAACCTAGCTCTGATGTGAAGTGTGATCGTTGCTGGCACCACCGTCCGGAAGTCGGCACGATTGAAGCGCACAAGGATCTGTGTCAGCGCTGTGTTGATAATATCGATGGCGAAGGTGAATCGCGTCAGTATGCTTAATCAATAGCAATTAAATAGAGCAGGGTTACTAAGTATGTTGAAGTATTTGTGGTTGTCGTTGAGTGTTGTGGTGTTAGATCTTTACACCAAATACTTAGCGAGCACGCAGTTGGAATATGCGATTCCTGTGCCCGTGATGCCGCACTTCAACTTTACTCTGCTCCACAACACTGGAGCGGCGTTTAGTTTTCTCGCGAATGAAGGTGGCTGGCAACGTTGGTTCTTTATTGTCTTAGCTCTGGGCGTCAGTATCGCGCTTGTTCGTTGGGTTTACACGCTCAAAAATGACCGTTGGTTAGCGATTGCTTTATGTCTCGTTTTAGGTGGGGCACTAGGTAACCTGTATGACCGGATAATGCTGGGATATGTTGTCGATTTCCTTCATTTTTACTGGAACGATTATCACTTTCCAGCCTTCAACATTGCAGATAGCGCTATCTCGGTTGGTGCCGCAATGTTGGTATTAGATATGTTCCGTAGCAAGGACGAAGACGGTAACCCAAAACCAAAGAGTCGTTCTGAGTCTCGGGCAATATAGTCTCGAGTCATATACTAGAGAGCGATTTCGTTTCTGTTTAACGTTCCATTTAGGTAGTTAAAAACGTGAGTTTAGTTGTTTCTGCGGACACACGTGTCACGCTTTATTTTTCTTTGAGCCTGCAAGATGGCTCAGTCGTCGATTCTAATTTTGACGCTAACCCAGCGACATTTGAGTATGGTGATGGTCAATTACCCGATGGCTTCTTGTCCTGCCTTGATGGCATGAAAGAAGGTGAGGAGGGGGCTTGGCTCGTGACTCCAGAAAAAGCGTTTGGGATGCCAAATCCAAATAATGTTCAAACCTTTAAACGTTCCGACTTCGCAGCAGATATGCAACTTGAAAAAGGCCTAGTCATTTCTTTTGCTGATGCGAGTCAGTCTGAGTTGCCTGGCGTTATAAAGCAGTTTGACGACGAAGAAGTGGTGGTCGATTTCAACCATCCGCTAGCTGGCGATACATTAACGTTCAAGGTTAAGATCGTTTCGATAGAAACTATTTAGGGATCATAGTTCAACTCATGCAAATTCAACTTGCTAACCCCCGAGGATTTTGTGCTGGTGTCGATCGCGCGATTGAGATCGTTAATCGTGCATTAGAGGTATTCGGAGCGCCAGTGTATGTGCGTCACGAAGTTGTTCATAACCGTTTTGTTGTGGATGACCTAAAGAATCGTGGCGCTATATTCGTTGATGAGTTGCATGAAGTACCTGATGATGCTTTGGTGATTTTCAGTGCGCATGGCGTGTCTAAAGCTGTGCAAAATGAAGCGCAAGATCGAGGCTTGAAAGTCTTCGATGCGACCTGTCCTCTTGTCACGAAAGTACATCTTGAAGTGACCAAATTCTCGCGTGATGGAATGGAGTGCGTCTTGATTGGCCACGAAGGCCACCCTGAGGTCGAAGGTACGATGGGACAGTACGATGATTCTAATGGCGGAGTTATCTATCTTGTTGAAGACGCAAGCGATGTTGCTCAGTTATCTGTCAAAGATCCTGAAAACCTAGCGTATGTAACGCAGACAACTTTATCTGTGGACGATACTTCAGTGGTGATTGATGCTTTACGAGAGAAGTTCCCGAAAATTCAAGGCCCGAGAAAAGACGATATTTGTTATGCCACGCAAAATCGCCAAGATGCTGTAAAACAAATGGCTCCTTCTTCTGATTTGATGTTAGTGGTTGGTTCTCCAAATAGCTCTAACTCAAATCGTCTACGTGAGCTTTCAGAGCGTATGGGAACAAAAGCTTATTTGATTGATGATCAGTCTCAGATCGAAGACGCTTGGCTTGATGGTGTTAATAATGTCGCGGTCACAGCTGGTGCTTCAGCGCCAGAAGTCTTAGTACAAGCAGTTATTGAT
>NZ_LWFI01001087.1:0-1485 GCF_001635735.1 Oleiphilus sp. HI0067 | reverse complement strand
TAAGCGCCGTTATACCGATCGCTAAGCTCCAAGTTTCAAAGGTCTCTACAGACATATTCGCACCTATTTAATCTAAGTAATGAAAAATTTTGGGTGGATTCTAATTGATCTAGATCAAATTACTAGTGCTAATACAGTGATATCAGAGATAAATCGTAGTGAATAATAATTAAGCAATTGTGCGGTCAGGTAAATGGCTTATCTGTCGCGATAATATTGCCTTGCAATTTTATCTGCGTCTCGAAATATCCAATATGAAAATCGCCATCGCCACATATTTAAGATTGTTTTAACGAAGCCTTCTGTTTCCCATTTCCTGGCGGACGTAATGGAGCGAAACGTAAACTGCTGCGGTTTAGAGCGTTCTTTTAAACGAATCGATATTTCAACATCTTCCATGAGGATTTGCTCTGGAAAACCTCCGAGAGCCTCGAAGACACTTTTTTTGATTACTTGTGTTTGGTCACCCGTACATATGCTGCTTAATCCAGATCGCCAACGAATCATAAAACTCAAAAAACGAAAATGAGGTGCGTGGTTATCAAATTCAAGCGAACCATATCCCCACGAGCAATCAGAACGACTAAAGTCCTTAAGCTGTTGATCATTGAACAATTCAATGGTCGTGTCTGCGTGAACAAACATCAGAATGTCGCCTGAAGCATGCTTAGCACCAAAATTCATTTGATATGCTCGGCCAGGACGATCACTCATTAAATAACGAGCTTTTGATAGTTGCAGAGATTCAAATCGAGCGCGTGTATCATCGGTGCTAGCAGCATCCACTACGACCAATTCGTGAAGGTTGTTTCCGAGATTATCCAATAATGAGCTTACAGAACGAATTATCGAGTCCTGCTCGTTATGAACAGGAATTACGACACTCAATCTTGTGTTAGCCGGAGAGGTATTCATTAAAGACGACTGGCTTACAGCGCGCCACCACAGCTACTACCCTGACCTGCCGTGCAACCATAACAATGCTCACCTATGACAATAGGATGACCGTCTAAGTTCGTTTCGAACAGTTCACTGACATGCAGTGCTGAATTGTCACTTGCTATGATGTTTTTATCTTGCGAGTGGATAGGTAATTCAAGCATTTGGTTAAAATCACAATCATAGACATAACCTTTCCAATCGACGCTTAAGGTGTTTCGACACATCACAGCGTCAACATTGCTTGGCGAATACGCGTCTTTTAGGAGCGTCATATAATCATTGAACCCACCTTTTGCCAGCAGCACGGCGCCAAAGCGAGCAATTGGCATATTTGTAATCGTATAGAGATCATCGAATTTTATTTCGAAATTACTAAATAAATGCTTCTGATAATCAGCTTTAAGTTTGTCCTGAGGAGGCGGTAAGAAGGCGCCATTAGGGTTATAAACCAAACTTAGTTTTTTGTCGTCGTCGCCAATCCCGTAGCCGAGCGCATTGAGCAGGTTCAGCGCCTTTATGCTTCCGTCAAATGTTCCCTTTCCA
>NZ_LWFI01001086.1:0-567 GCF_001635735.1 Oleiphilus sp. HI0067 | reverse complement strand
GTTTCTCAAGGATGCAGAAGTGGTGGAGGGCGTTGTGGTCGATACCGCTTATGATCAGCACCGAAATGAATGCGTGAAGTTGCGTATGGAAACGCAAGAAAACCTTGTAATTTTAGACACTGTGAAACGCATGAGGGCTCTGGATGAAAACCCTCACTTTCATGAAGTTGAGTTTGCTTAGACGAACTTTGCCATTCGAGTTACTAGAATAGCCTCTAGCGCAGTGCGTATTTTGTCTTGGATCGGGACAGGCTTGCCGCTTTCTCTATCGACAAAGACGTGGATGAATTGGCCATTTGCGGCTGCTTGATTTTCTTTTTCGCGGAAAATAGCAATTCCATAAGTTACGGAGCTGGTGCCTAGCTTGTCGACACGTAAGCCAGCTTCAATCTTTTCTGGATATGCGATCGCACTGTGGTAGTTACAGTGCGAGTTAACGACATAGGCGATCGTTGATCCATTGTGAATATCTAGACCGCCTTCCTCGATAAGATATGCATTTGCGGCACTATCGAAATAGCTGTAGTACACCACGTTATTCACGTGGCCATAAAGATCATTGTCGCG
>NZ_LWFI01001085.1:0-284 GCF_001635735.1 Oleiphilus sp. HI0067 | reverse complement strand
AGCTTCAACTAATCCATTATGCTTTGATGTTTTATACGCGCATCCCTTTGCCATCTTTGAGCAATGTAGATCAGAGCACGCAAGACCATGCCAGCCGCTATTTTCCCCTTGTCGGCTGGCTGGTTGGTTCAACGACAGCTCTCGCATTCATCCTTTTAAGTCATATATTTTCTCAAGAGCTAAGTATTCTTCTCGTCATATTACTTGGCATATACATGACGGGCGCCTTTCATGAGGATGGTTTGGCTGATACCTGTGATGGTCTTGGTGGTGGTTGGTCACAA
>NZ_LWFI01001084.1:0-853 GCF_001635735.1 Oleiphilus sp. HI0067 | reverse complement strand
CAAGCTGGACCCTTCGATTAAGGACAATGCCGTGTTTTGTCACTGCTCTCAGGAGCAAGGGCATAGAAAGCTGTTAGATTATTTAGGCGTCAATGCGCTACTAGATTTGAATCTTCGCTTGGGTGAGGGCTCAGGATGTGCTTTGTCTTATCCGCTTGTAAAGGCGGCTGTATCGTTTATTAATGAGATGGCTAGCTTTGAAGATGCGGGCGTCTCAGACGCTTAAGCCAAACGAGCCTCGATCATGATTAAACGACAGCTTCAACTAATCCATTATGCTTTGATGTTTTATACGCGCATCCCTTTGCCATCTTTGAGCAATGTAGATCAGAGCACGCAAGACCATGCCAGCCGCTATTTTCCCCTTGTCGGCTGGCTGGTTGGTTCAACGACAGCTCTCGCATTCATCCTTTTAAGTCATATATTTTCTCAAGAGCTAAGTATTCTTCTCGTCATATTACTTGGCATATACATGACGGGCGCCTTTCATGAGGATGGTTTGGCTGATACCTGTGATGGTCTTGGTGGTGGTTGGTCACAAGAGCACATCCTGAATATTATGAAGGATAGCCGTTTAGGTACCTATGGTGCTGTTGGGCTATTCTTCGCACTGGCGTTAAAGTTCATCGCACTGATGCAATTACCTGCTGATTATGTACCGGTTGTTATATTAGTTGCTCATGTTTTTTCGCGTTGGTATAGCGTTCTGGTAATGCGAATGATGCAGTATGTTCGTTTGGATGAAACTAGCAAGGCTAAGCCGATTACAAAGCGTTTTGGTAATAAAGATTTTTCGATAGCAACGGTTTTATCATTTCCTGCATTAATCTTACTTCCTCCTAATACTATAATA
>NZ_LWFI01001083.1:0-1099 GCF_001635735.1 Oleiphilus sp. HI0067 | reverse complement strand
ACATGTTGGAAGGTGCGGACCATGCCTTTTAGAGAGATTTTGAAATCAGGAAGCTTTTGGATTTCTTCTCCCATAAATTCAACAACCCCCGAAGTAGGCGTATAAAAGCCACTTAAGCAGTTAAAAACGGTTGTTTTCCCAGCACCATTAGGACCAATGATTGATACGATTTGACCCTCTTCAACACGCAGGTTTACACCGTTGACGGCAACGAGTCCGCCAAACTGCATTCTGAGATCAGATACGTTTAGTAGTGTCTTATTTGTCATCTGCTAACTCCAAGTGTGGACGTTTTGAAGGAAGCAAACCTTGTGGTCGCCATACCATCATAAGAACCATCATTAAGCCGAACATCAACATTCGGTATTCTTGGAATTCACGAGCTAGCTCTGGCAGTACTGTCATTGCAATTGCAGCGAGGATAACGCCCATTTGTGAGCCCATTCCACCGAGAACAACAATCGCCAAGATAATGGCTGATTCAATAAACGTGAATGACTCTGGAGAGATGAAGCCTTGGCGCGCGGCAAAGAAACAACCGGCAAATCCTGCAAACGCAGCACCGATTGTAAATGCTGAAAGCTTGATCGCGGTGCGATTCATACCTAATGAACGACAGGCTATTTCATCTTCGCGCAATGCTTCCCAAGCTCGGCCAACTGGCATTCGAACAAGTCGACGGATCACGAAGACGGTGATGACGACAAGGATAAGCGCTAACAAATAAAGGAAGATAACTTTGTACGTTGAATCGTAAGAGATTCCCATGACTTCATGGAATAGTGTATTGCCGTCTTCTTTTACGCGGCGTCCAAATTCCATACCGAAGAGTGTCGGTTTATCAATGCCTCCAATACCATTCGGACCACCCGTTAGGGATGTAGCATTGAGAAGGAAGATACGGATAATCTCGCCAAACCCAAGAGTTACAATGGCCAAGTAGTCTCCGCGCAAGCGTAGTACTGGAAAGCCCAGTAAGAAGCCAAACAAAGCGGCCATGATCCCAGCAATCGGCAATGCCAACCAGAATGAGATGTCGTAATACAGAGATAGTAGGGCATAGCTGTATGCACCCACTGCGTAGAATGCTACGTAGCCT
>NZ_LWFI01001082.1:0-2034 GCF_001635735.1 Oleiphilus sp. HI0067 | reverse complement strand
GAGCAATACATATATACAAGATAATGACCGACAGCATACCAAACCATACATGTACGTTATCACTCTCTATGATCGCTGACGGCGCCAACACCACTAGCAAAATACAAATAAACAGTGAGCTATGCACAATAAACGCCGCACTCACACCCCTAATTAGCAATCGAGGTCTATTGTTATTCTCAGGATAAAAAGCTCGTTCAACGACCGCGATAAGATTTCCAAGGCCAACGATCGGATGATATTTTTTTGGCTCACCAAGTATCGAATCGAATACAAAAGCCAACAAGACACACATTGAAGCGTAAACCGGATTAGTAAAAATCGGGAAAAACGAAAGCTCAGCGAATGCGCTCAAGGTTGGCGAAAGCAGATCTGGTGATAAAAGATACATAACCAGCTCACTTCACTGAAAGGGGTAAACCGGCGACGACTAAACTCACATGATCACAGATAGTCGCTAGGGATTGATGCAAGCGTCCAGCTTCATCACAAAAATCACGGGTAAGTTTATCCATACCAATGAGTCCCATATTGGTTTCATTAGACACCAAAATACAAGGTGTATCTGTCGTCTCTAGTTGCCCCTTAAACACAGAAATAAACGAATCTTTATGGTCAACAACCTCAGGTTTTACAAGCAAATTGGTCAACCATAGTGTTAGGCAATCAATCACGATAACACCTACGCTCGGGTCTGCATCTAAATCTCTTAAAGCTTTAGCAAGATCGACAGGCTCTTCGATCACCACCCAATTATCCGGTCTCTGGATTTGATGCTTGCTAATACGCTGAGTCATTTCTTCGTCAAGAGCTTGTGCGGTTGCGACTAATGCAACGTTAAATTTAGTTTTGCTAGCTACATCTGCAGCAAGAGTCTCTGCATATCGACTTTTTCCAGACTTAACACCCCCAAGGACTAGATGCTTCATTCATCTAACTCCAAGAAACTGAGCACATTCTCCATATCGATGCTTTCATCAAATGCAACAGCCAAACGCTCAATTGAAGCTTCACGAACAGCTTGATAGTCAAGTTGTTCTTTAACTTTAAAGCCCGCCCAATTAAGCACAGAAGTAAGCGCATCAGGTGTATCTAAAAGACCATGCCAGTATGTCCCCGCAATATTTGAATCAAGGCTCACAGCGCCGTCTGAATTACCATTCTCATAGTGAATAAACGGCCTATCTAATGATTCACCATGCGTACGACCAGCATGTATCTCATAACCTTGGACGGCAACACCATCTGAGGCAAACTGCCCTCTTACCCGAACAAGCGCTTTTTCTTTTGTAAGCATTGTATGATGTTCCAAGAACCCAAAGCCCTGAGATAAACCTGGATCGCCTTCAATACCATCAGGATCATCAATGCTTTGGCCCAGCATTTGATAACCGCCGCAGATGCCGAGTACTTTCCCACCGTATCGAAGATGTTTATTTATTGCATCTTCCCATCCTTGCTCACGCAAAAAGGCTAGATCAGCGCGAACCGACTTAGAACCAGGAAGGATAATTAAATCTGCAGGAGGGATGTCTCCATTCGGAGGAACATAAGTAAAGTTTATTTCTGGATGTAAACGCAAAGCCTCGAAATCTGTGTGATTACTAATGCGCGGAAGCACTGGCACTACAACACGAAACTCACCGTCTTGCTTCAAGTTGTCATCTGGCAACGCATCTTCTGCATCAATATTCAAACCATGAAGATAAGGCAAAACACCCAATACAGGTTTGCCAGTGCGCTGTTCTAACCATTCGAGTCCATTCTCTAAGAGTTTTATATCGCCCCGAAATCGATTAATCACAAAACCCACAACGCGATTTTGCTCACTTTCGCTAAGAAGATCTAAAGTCCCCACTAATTGCGCGAACACACCTCCTTTATCGATGTCAGCGACAATAATGACAGGGCAATCAGCCGCTTCAGCAAAGCCCATGTTAGCGATATCTCGATCGCGAAGATTTATCTCGGCCGGGGAGCCTGCACCTTCCACAATGACACACTGATATTGCTCTTCGAGCCGCTGATGAGATT
>NZ_LWFI01001081.1:0-933 GCF_001635735.1 Oleiphilus sp. HI0067 | reverse complement strand
AGAGAGTAACCAATGACCGCCAACAATGCCGCCAATACTGTCAGGTCAAAATCCCACTGCGTGATCGAGAAAACACCCACCACGATAATTACATCGTGGATAAGGGCCGCTACGGCACCCACAGAGAATTTGAATTGGAAGCGCAAGGCAACATAAACCATCACGATACCAAGTGCGAGCAACAACCCTAGACCGCCCTGCTCACGCAATTCTTCACCGACTTGTGAGCCAACAAATTCTGCGCGCTCCAGCGTTACCTTCTCACCACTCTGTGACAAGGCATTCAGCACTTGCACACCAACTGTGTCGTCAAAGCCTTGTGACAAACGAACTAAGACAGAGGTATCTGCACCAAAGTTCTGAACAACAAGCTTGTCGTAACCTGCATCATTAAGGGTCGCTCGAACCTCCTCTAGATCAGGAGCCATTTCGTACTCCACTTCCACCAATGTGCCACCGGTGAAGTCGAGACCTAACTGCAAGCCCTGTGTAGCAATAGAAGCTATCGATGCGATAAGAAGCAAAATAGAAGCTAGCGCTGCTAGTTTGCGTTTACCCATAAAGTTAATCGTATTCATATTTTGTTTCCTACTACCTATTAACCAATGGATAACTTTTCAACTTTACGTGAACCGTAAACCAAATTAGTAATGGCACGACTCAAGAAAATTGCAGTGAACATTGAGGTAAAAATACCTAACGCTAAGGTAACCGCAAAGCCTTTCACTGGTCCGGTGCCTACAGCAAACAAAATAATCGCTGCGATAAAGGTTGTAATGTTTGCATCTAAAATCGCAACGAAAGCTCTGCCATAACCCGCATCAATCGCTCGTTGTGGAGACATGCCTGCTTTCAATTCTTCGCGTATACGCTCAAATATGAGTACATTCGCATCAACTGCCATACCGACCGTCAAAACAATACCTGCAATGC
>NZ_LWFI01001080.1:0-1076 GCF_001635735.1 Oleiphilus sp. HI0067 | reverse complement strand
TAAATTAGAACGCTTGGACAAAGAGTGAAAAACGATACAGTTTTTGTAATCAACTCGGCCCAGTTTTACACACGCTTCGAGTAGGCCAATTGGCGCATTGGTCTCGTCCGTGTAGATTTCTGAATAACACTCATCTGACGCAAGTACAAAATCATACTTGTCTGATAGATGGATGAGCTGCTCTAGCGTTTCAAGATCAACAACCGCACCAGTGGGGTTGCCGGGAGAACATAAAAATAGAATCTGACAGCGTTGCCAAGTTTCTTCATCAACGGCATCAAAATCAGGTTGAAAACCATGTTCTTCAAGACATGGTAAAAGTTTAAGATCTACGCCTGAGAGATATGTTGCCCCTTCATATATCTGATAAAAAGGATTAGGGCTAACAACAAGGCCGTTTGCCGTATCGTCCACACAAGCCTGCGTAAATGAAAATATCGCTTCACGGGTTCCGTTAACAGGAAGAACTTGAGTATCTGGATTTAACGGTGACTGTGCCAAATCGAAGCGTTGCGTTGCCCAGTTGGCAATAGACTCGCGTAACTCAGGAATACCCTTGGTTGTCGGATACGTTTCAACCTTATTGATATTATCGATAAGTATCTTGGTCACAAATTCAGGAGCCGGATGTTTTGGTTCGCCAATAGATAACTTAATTGGCGCTAGTTTAGGATTCGCTAGGACCTCGCCGAGTAATTTGGTCAGCTTTTCAAAAGGGTAAGGCTGGAGCTTGTCTAATAAAGGATTCATGTACTTGTCTATTCAATTAATTAGGATTCGGTACTAGCAAGCTCATCTAGCTGCGTACAAATATCGTGCTGTAGCGTTTCGCATTGCTCAACATCACTCAAAGGAAAACCGTTTTCTTGCGTGATAAAGAAAACATCTTCTACACGTTCACCCAAGGTGGCGATTCTTGCGCTTACCAAGCTTAGATCGTGCTGATAAAGAATATGGCCAATACGTGCTAGTAGTCCTGGACGGTCAGGTGTTACGACCTCGACGACTGTTCGATGATTTACTGCATCGTTGCTTAGCGTAACCTCAGTAGGGAATGAAAAATGTTTAAGGGCGCG
>NZ_LWFI01001079.1:0-547 GCF_001635735.1 Oleiphilus sp. HI0067 | reverse complement strand
ACCTTCAACAACACGACGTTTAATTTCATCCGTAATGTGCGGAATTACCTGAACAGTTCCGCCCAAGTAATCACCACGACGCTCTTTACGAATGACATCTTCATAGACACGTCCACTCGTAAAGTTGTTGCGCTTAGTCATTTTAGTGCGGATGTAACGCTCATAATGACCAAGATCTAAGTCAGTCTCTGCTCCGTCTTCAGTAACGAATACTTCGCCATGCTGAAAGGGACTCATCGTCCCTGGGTCAACGTTAATATATGGATCCAGCTTCAGCATTGTGACTTTTAGTCCACGAGCTTCTAAAATTGCTGCTAGGGAAGCAGAAGCAATACCTTTACCTAACGAAGAAACAACGCCGCCGGTGACGAATATAAAACGAGTCATGTAAACCCTGTCGATTCAAAAACAAAACCAATCACGCGCCTAATGAATTTCATTAGCACAACAACGTGACTACCAATATCAGTAAACTACTAGCAAATCGCTAAAAATTTGCGAAGAAAGGGAGGCGAATTAGCACCTCAAGATGGGGCGCCAGAATACC
>NZ_LWFI01001078.1:0-1228 GCF_001635735.1 Oleiphilus sp. HI0067 | reverse complement strand
CAACAACATTTACTCCATTGACTATACATTCGGTAATACGGTCCTCATCGATTTCTAGACCGTAACCTTTTACACCTTTCTCAGATTGGAGATGCGCAAGCAGCAAACCATCGCCACAGCCCATATCCAAAACTGTTGAGGCTTGCGAAACCCAAGGGCTAATAATTTCTAAATCGCCTCTCATAAGCCCTGCTCCTTCGCAACACGCTGCATATAGGCCGAAAACGCGGCAGTATAACGTGGCGTAGGTATTAAAAAAGCATCATGCCCGTGCGGAGCATCTATCTCACAATAACTCACGGGTTTGTTAGCTTTAATCATGGCGTCTACTAAGACTTGAGAACGTTCAGGAGAGAAACGCCAATCACTGCTAAATGAGGCTACAAAATAACTGCATTGTGATACTTCTAAGGCTTTGACTAAATCACCGTCAAAGTCTTGGGCAGGATCAAAATAATCCAAGGCGCGTGTCATGAGCAGATAAGTATTTGCATCAAATGTTTTAGAAAAACGTTTACCTTGATAATTTAAATAGGACTCGACCTCAAATTCAACACCATAGTCAAAATTGAAATTTTCTGACTTCGTGACACGTCCGAATTTTTCGCCCATTGCCTCGTCAGACAAATAAGTAATATGCCCAATCATTCTAGCGAGCATTAACCCTTTGGCCGGCACGGTATCATGCAAGTAGTAACGACCATCATGGAAACTAGGGTCTGATGTGATTGCTTTACGTGCAATCTCATTAAAAGCAATGTTTTGTGCTGTCAGTTTTGGTGTCGAGGCAATAACTACAGCGTGCTTTACGCGCTTCGGATAATCCAAGGACCAACGCAATGCCTGCATGCCACCTAAACTACCTCCAACAACGGCAGCCCAGACATCTATACCGAGTACATCAGCGAGACGCGCTTGGCTTTCCACCCAGTCTCGAACAGTGACGATAGGAAAATCTGGCCCATAACGTTCACCCGTTTCTGGGCATAGAGTGGTTGGTCCAGTGCTGCCTTTACAACCACCGAGATTATTTAAGCAAACAACGAAGAAAACGTTTGTATCAATCGGCTTTCCTGGCCCGATGCAACTGTCCCACCAACCGGGTTTTGGATCATCTTCTTGGTGATATCCTGCAGCGTGATGGTCGCCAGAAAGAGCATGGCAAATCAGTACGGCATTTGAACGAGACTCGTTCAATTCACCGTATGTTTCATAGATCAAATCATAT
>NZ_LWFI01001077.1:0-30332 GCF_001635735.1 Oleiphilus sp. HI0067 | reverse complement strand
CTTATCTTTCACTGAAACCATAATTGATGTTTTATCTTCGCCGCTCGCAGGCACGACCTCAGAACCGATAATAAGAAAACGTGTCGTGTTATCAGGACTGTCTTCTACATTTTTTGCTAGGAAATCTAAATCGTAGAGCTCTGCCGCCATATCACTTGCGATGGCAGCAACTCCAGGCTCCTCAGCGGCTAGTTTCGCAGCCTTACCATTGCTCGATACAGCAATACGCTCAACCTGCGGACAATGCGAATCCAACCATTTTCTGCATTGTGCTAGCGCCTGCTGGTGCGCATAAACGCGGGTCACATTCTCAAGCTTGGTTTCAGTTCCGCTGAGCAAGTTGTGGTGTATGCGAAGCTTTACCTCACCTGCAATAAATAAAGGTGAGTCTATAAAGCTGTCTAAAGTATGATTAACAATCCCTTCAGTTGAGTTTTCAACTGGCACGATGCCATAGTTCACTTGCCCCGACTCTACTTCTCGGAATACTTCATCAATAGCTGAAAGCGGTTCCGCTTTTACGAAATGACCGAAATGTTTGAGTGCCGCAGCATGCGTAAATGTACCTTCTGGGCCTAAGTAAGCAACTTTGAGAGGGCGCTCTAGGGCTAAACAACAAGACATGACCTCACGAAATAGTTTCGCCACATCCTCGTCAGGGAGAGGGCCTTCATTGCGCTCCATCACTGAGCGTAAAACTTGCGCCTCACGCTCAGGACGATAGTACTGAACCTCTTCACCATTTGAAGCAGCTTGCTTTACTTCAGCAACCTGTTGCGCACATTTTGCACGCTCATTCAGCAAACGATGAATTTCACTATCAATTCGATCTATATCTTTACGCAAGCGGCCTAACGCTTCTGCTTCATTCGTCATATCAAAGCCAATTACTGCAGTGTATCGCCATCAGTTGAATCACTTGAAGAGTCACTCTCAGAAGATTCAGCTTGTACCGCACCCTCTTCGACACCCTCATCATCTAATTCTTCTGACTCTGGTTCTTCGATACGCTCTACAGCCACTAAGCGTTCACCCTCTTGGGTGAGTTTAATTAAACGAACACCTTGTGTATTACGACCAAGGACAGAAACTTCTTCAGTGCGCGATCGAACGAGAGTGCCCTTGTCACTGATCAGCATCATTTCATCGCCTTCAAATGTTTGAACAGCGGACACTAAGCTTCCGTTTCGATCAGACACTTGCATTGCGATGACACCCTGACCACCACGATTGATGACTGAGAATTCATCAAGACGTGTGCGCTTGCCGTAACCGTTCTCACTTGCCACCAACAACAAGCCATCTTCCTCAGGAAGAATCAAAGAAACAACTCTGTGATTTTCTGGCAACTTAATACCACGCACACCACGCGCCGTTCTGCCCATCGCACGCACATCATTCTCATCGAAACGGATCATCTTACCGTGACTACCCATGAGCATGATGTCACGCTCACCATTAGTGATAGCAGCGCCAATCAACGTATCGCCATCATCCAAACCTAAAGCGATAAGACCTGAAGGGCGCGGACGCGAGAAGTTCTCTAGAGGCGTTTTCTTCACGGTGCCGTTCGCGGTCGCCATAAATACGTAATGATCGGCTGCGTATTCATTAACGGACAGGAACGTCGTAATACGCTCACCTTCGTCAAGCGGCAAAATATTCACCATTGGCCGGCCACGTGAACCACGGCTTGCTTGCGGAATCTCAAAGGTACGCAACCAATACACTTTACCTTTGTTTGAGAAACACAAAATCGTGTCATGTGAATTCGCGACAACGAGTTTCTCAATAAAATCTTCATCTTTCATTGTGGTAGCAGACTTACCGCGCCCACCACGACGCTGCGCCTGATATTCTTCAAGCTTCTGCGTTTTCGCATAACCTGCATGCGAAATAGTGACAACTAAATCTTCTTCAGTAATTAAGTCTGCAACTGTTAGGTCTCGACGCGAAGACATGATTTCTGTGCAACGCTCATCACCATACTCTTCTTTGATAGCTTCAAGCTCTTCACGAATAACAGCCATCAATTTATCTGGATCGCTTAAGATACCAAGAAGCTCAGTGATGCGTTCAAGAATCTCTTTGTATTCTGCAATGAGTTTTTCTGTCTCAAGACCAGTCAGACGGTGCAAGCGCATGTTAAGAATTTCTTGTGCTTGCGTCGGAGAAAGACGGTACTTACCGTCAACAAATCCATATTCCTCGCCTAGATCATCAGGCTTACACGCATCAACGCCCGCTTTCTCGAGCATGCCGACTACAGCACCTGGCTCCCAAGCTTGAGCAAGCAAAGCTTCTTTCGCTTCAGCAGAGGTTGGAGATTTCTTAATGAGCTCAATTACTGGATCGATATTCGCAAGCGCGACGGTAAGACCTTCGAGAATATGGCCACGCTCTCTCGCTTTACGTAACAAATAAACAGTACGACGGGTAACGACTTCTCTACGGTGCTTAACAAAAATCTCAAGTGACTGCTTAAGATTAATCGTCTTTGGCTCACCATCAACAAGCGCAACCATGTTGATACCAAACACGTTCTCAAGCTGAGTTTGAGAATACAAGTTATTCATAATTACATCTGGCACTTCACCTCGACGTAACTCAATAACAATACGCATGCCCTCTTTGTTTGACTCATCTCGAAGCTCGGTAATCCCTTCGATCTTTTTATCTTTAACAAGCTCTGCGATTTTCTCAATCAAACGCGCCTTGTTAACCTGATAAGGAATTTCTGTAACGACAATGCGCTCTTTACCTTTCGCGTCTGTTTCCACTTCATAACGCGCGCGTAGATAAATTTTACCGCGACCAGTCTGATATGCCTGAACAATACCAGCTCGACCGTTAATAATCGCTGAAGTCGGGAAATCTGGACCAGGAATGTAATCCATCAACTCATCAGTCGTAATATCTGAATTGTCTAACAAGGCTAAACAGCCACTGACAACTTCATTCAAATTATGCGGAGGAATGTTCGTTGCCATACCAACCGCAATACCTGATGAACCATTCACCAATAAGTTAGGAACACGAGTCGGTAAGACTTCTGGGATTTGCTCTGTGCCATCATAGTTAGGAACAAAATCGACCGTTTCTTTCTCTAGATCAGCAAGCAAAGAATGCGCAAGCTTCTGCATACGGATTTCCGTATAACGCATCGCAGCTGGATTATCCCCATCGATAGAACCGAAGTTACCCTGACCATCTACCAATGTGTAACGAAGAGAAAATGGCTGAGCCATACGAACAATTGTATCGTAGACCGCAGAATCACCATGTGGGTGGTATTTACCGATCACATCACCAACAACACGAGCAGACTTTTTGTATGCTTTGTTCCAATCGTTGTTCAATTCACTCATTGCGAAAAGAACACGTCGGTGAACAGGTTTCAAACCATCACGAGCATCTGGCAATGCTCTACCAACGATTACGCTCATCGCGTAATCAAGGTATGACTGCTTCAACTCATCTTCAATATTTACGGGAAGGATTTCTTTAGCGTGATCACTCATAGGGAGTGCATTCCTTTCATTTCGATCGTTTTTGTAATGCTCTTAGAGCACTTATCGTTATTAGGCAAAAATTGAAGCGCTTTGCCTTTCTTTGCGTTTTACTGAAACCAAAAGCAATTTTGGAAGTTAGCGCAAAATTAATCAACGCACTATACCATAAGCACAAAACAAAAGAGAGCATTTAGCGCGTTTTAGAGGGCTTGTTAACGCACTATTTTTGAATAAGATCTGAAAGCGAAGAAAGCGCAACAGAAAGTCGCGCCTTAGAACTGAAATTTACGCGAATACGACCGTTTTGTTTTCATGAATGATAACACGATCTTCAATATGC
Source organism: Oleiphilus sp. HI0067 (assembly GCF_001635735.1). Lineage (NCBI taxonomy): Bacteria > Pseudomonadati > Pseudomonadota > Gammaproteobacteria > Oceanospirillales > Oleiphilaceae > Oleiphilus > Oleiphilus sp. HI0067. The sequence goes on along the minus strand of NZ_LWFI01001077.1, from coordinate 26,480 downwards.
AATCGCAAGCCACGCGCCAACACAGTCTTCTCTGCATCCTTGCCTAGGCGCACCATATCTTCGATCGTATCACTGTGATTAATACGAATCACATCCTGATCAATAATCGGCCCCTCATCGAGATCTTGCGTCACGTAATGACACGTTGCGCCGATCAACTTCACACCACGATCATAAGCCTGATGATAAGGTTTTGCACCCGCGAAACTTGGCAAGAAACTATGGTGAATATTAATCACCCTTCCCTCATAACGCTCACACAAATCTGGAGGTAGTATCTGCATATAACGCGCAAGCACGACTAAATCCGTTTCGTAAGAATCGACCAACTCTTCGATTTGCTTAAATGCCTGCGGTTTTGTTTCTTTTGTGACAGGAACGTAGTGGTATGGAATCTCGTGCCATTCAACCATCCGACGCAAATCTTCATGGTTCGCGATCACAGCAACAATATCTATGTTCAACTCACCACTATGCCAACGATGCAGAAGATCAGCCAAACAATGCGATTCCTTTGAAGCCATCAAAACAACTTTCGGCTTTTGATGCGAATCAGCAACGGACCACTTCATCGAAAACTCATTTGCAATCGGCGCAAACGCCGCTTTAAAGCCTTCCAGATCAAAAGGCAGAGAACTTGCCTTAATCTCGTTACGCATAAAGAACCAACCGTTCTTTTGATCCGCGTGATAACTCGCCTCAGTAATCCAACCATTGTATGTCGCTAAAAAGTTACTCACTTTTGCGACAATCCCGGTTCGATCAGGACACGAAACAACTAAACGATAGGTTCTTTCCATTACTTCAATTCCAATACAGTCGGCTTAAACCGAGCAGAGCAAACGCAACTATTGACCAAGCAACTCGCTCGTTCTTGCTGCACAGATAAAATCATTTCTATGCAGACCTCCAATTTTGTGAGACCACCACGTCACCGTTAAACACCCCCACTCCACAATAAGCCTAGGATGATGCCCAACCTGCTCAGCATAATCACCTATCGAATTGGCGAATTCTTGCGCTTTAACAAAATTTGATACTTTAAAAACACGATGAAGGCGATTTTGCCCCTCTTCATGAATGACTTCCCAACCATCAACTTCAGATAACAAGTCTTTGATCTCATTGTCAGAAAGACGAGGCGCGTCTGCACGACACGCCTCACAAGTTTCTTTACTTAACATATATACCTCCTATTGAGCATGACAAAACAATAGCAGTACGCATCAGGACCTTATACCGATTTGGCAGAAATGATCTTGTCATGCCATTCAACAGGCGCAGTCTGATGAACAGACGTACCCAATGCATCTACCGCAACAGAAACCGGCATATCGACAACGTCAAATTCGTATATCGCTTCCATACCTAGTTCAGGGAATGCGACCACCTCAGCGTTCTTAATAGCCTTAGAAACTAGGTACGCAGCGCCGCCCACGGCCATCAAATAAACTGATCCGAACTCTTTGATTGCGTCAATTGCTACTTGTCCGCGCTCTGCTTTACCAATCATTCCAAGCAAGCCTGTTTTCTCGAGCATCGTGTGCGTAAATTTATCCATACGCGTCGCAGTGGTCGGACCCGCTGGACCAACAACCTCATCACGAACAGGGTCAACCGGCCCGACGTAATAAATAAAGCGACCAGTTAGATCAACCGGCAGCTCTTCACCGCTGCTGATCATTTCAACCATCTTCTTATGCGCTGCATCACGACCCGTCAGCATTTTACCCGACAACAAAACTGTATCGCCCGGCTTAAGATCAGCAACCTCTTCTTTCGTGACGGCATTAAGGTTAATACGCTTCACATTTTCTCCAGCTTCCCACGTAATTTCTGGCCAATCATCAAGACTAGGCGGAGTTTGTAGCGCTGGACCAGAACCATCCAAAGTAAAGTGTGCGTGGCGAGTAGCAGCACAATTTGGAATCATCGCAACAGGCAATGAAGCCGCATGAGTCGGATAATCTTTAATCTTGATATCAAGAACGGTCGTCAAACCGCCAAGACCCTGTGCACCGATTCCTAGCTCATTAACACGATCCATAATCTCAAGACGAAGTTCTTCAATACGATTTTGTGGACCGCGCTCTCGCAACTCATGAATATCAATAGGATCCATCAATGACTCTTTCGCCATCACTGCGGCTTTCTCTGCCGTACCACCAATACCAATACCTAACATCCCCGGCGGACACCAACCTGCCCCCATTGTTGGTACAGTTTTAACGACCCAATCAGCAATGCTGTCAGAAGGATTAAGCATCACCATCTTAGATTTATTCTCAGAACCGCCACCCTTAGCCGCCACTTCTACATGAACTTTGTCACCTTCGACAATTTCGTAATGAATAACAGCAGGAGTATTGTCTTTAGTATTTTTACGCGCGCCAGCTGGGTCAGCCAAAATAGATGCACGAAGAACATTGTCTGGATGTGTATAAGCACGACGCACACCTTCGTTGATCATGTCACTCAAACTCATTTGAGCATCCCACTGAACATTCATACCTACTTTCACGAAGACCGTTACAATGCCAGTGTCTTGACAGATTGGACGCTTACCTTCAGCACACATGCGCGAATTAATAAGAATCTGAGCCATAGCATCTTTAGCAGCCTGCGACTCTTCACGTAAATACGCTTCGTGAACCGCCTTGATAAAATCTGCTGGGTGGTAATAAGAAATAAACTGCAGCGCGTCTGCAACACTCTCGATCAAGTCATCTTGGCGAATCGTAGTCATATCCGTCTCTTAATTCTTTTTGCTGGGAGGGTTAAATGCGCGTGCGTTACGGCACAACACAAATTTGTGGCACGAAATTGTACTCTCAAACCCAATTTCTTTGTAGTCCGAATAAATAGCGTTCAAAAACATTGGGCATAGGTCTAAAAAATAGTTAACAAGCCATTGAACCATAGGGAAAAACTCGACATCAAAAAGATATGGTCTAACGTTAAGGGATATACGAATAGAAAGTGTATTCGAAGAGCGATATTTCATCGTCACAAATTAGAACAATTAATGTCTTTTTCATAACACGACTTACGTGTAGAAAAGCGCCAAGAAATAACAGCAATCTTAGGTGAAGGTCCTAACTATGTTGAAGAAAACTCTATTAAGTGCCGCAGTTGCCTCGTCATTCGCACTGAGCGGCTGTCTTGACGACTCCCCATCAACAACCGAAAACGCAGGGTCAGTTACAAACCCTCCTGTAGCCAATGGTGTATTTCCAATTTTCTCGCCATCGGAAGCAAAGTTCCCTGTCCCTAACGATTTATTGTATTCATCTGAAACCGCAGGCGATGGCACATTTGTGGACCTAGGCGTCCCAAATCCTCTACCACCTTATTCTGCCTCAGAATACAATCCAGTAACGGCAGCTCTAGGCGGATTGAGCGGTGCATCTACAGTAGCGCCAATTGATATCGCAATGAGTGGTTTAATTGATCCTGCAAGCCTTAAAGGCCAAAGCGATGGAGCAGAACAAAACGTATTTCTGATTGCTCTAGAGTACGCAAGCGGTTCGCCAGTCCAAGGTTTATCAATCGGAGAGCCTCCACAAGCCGCATCTTCGCAACCAACATTCGAGATCGAACATAAGGTATTGGACGGAAACTCAACCATCCGTATCAATCCTACTTCAGTACTTGAGCCACTTACTCGGTACATCGTTGTAGTAAAGAATACGATTACTGATCAAGCAGGCGAATCAATCATTAAATCTCCAGGTGCTGCAGGTTACGAAGCTTTGACAGACGAAACCAACCCGCTTTCTGGCTCATTGGCGGCATTACAACCAGTCCAAGCGCTAATCAATGGTTTATGGGAACCTATCGCGATCGCGGGCATCCCTGTAATAGATAGCGATGCAGATATTGCGCTGACATACAGCTTTACCACATCTGGGGATGAAAAAGTTTTAAATTATATCGCTGAACCTAATTTATGGTTCAACGACCAGATCACTCGTTTTGTTGGCGTTAGCACAGCGACAGCGATCGTGACTGATCAGACAGATCTAAATATGGACGGAAAAGTTGACTACACCGACGTCAACCTTGCTACACAAGGTGCTCTTGCAGCATTCCCAATAAACCCTAGCGACCCAACAGACACAACAGTTGCTGACGCTCTGGCGCCATTACAAGCAGGATTTGGCCTTCTCCCAGCACCTTGCCCTGGATTAACACCTGACGGAACAAATGGCGTAGCTTATATAAACTGTATCAGCGGTGCTCTAGTTGCCCTTCCATCAGGAGTAGGCGGATTCGCAGACCTATTGCCTACACCTAAAGCAGCTGAGATTGACTTTACGGGCTCTACACCGGTCACACACCCTGGTTACGCAAACGTCTCGATTGTACAAGGCACAATGAAAGTTCCATACTACTCTAGACCTCCCGCTGACATCGGCGCACCAAACGAAGGGGAGAATATTGCCCTCGGTACAGGCGCGCCAATCAAATACTTAAGCTGGGAAGCAGATAATGTTTTAGCCACGGCGATCAACACTGCATTCCAAGACATCGGCTTAGTCCTGCCACAAGCAGATCCTGCTATAACAACAGCTGTGAACTACATATTCCCATTCCCTAAGAAACAGGATGCCGATGTAACAACGCCTGCAGATTACTCAACTCCAGCGACCGTGGCATCTACCGTAGAGGATATGACTATACCTATTACCATTGCTTATCCTAATGGCATCACTGGTGCGAACGTAACACCAATGAAAACTATGATAATGGGACACGGCCTAGGTGGAAGTCGCAGCATTGCTCTCGGCGCAACGGGATCTGGACTCGTAGCTTCAGCTGACACGGCAACAGTTGGAACACTTGGTTTCGCGGCCTTTGACTTGGCTGTCGTTGCGATTGATCAGCCTCTGCACGGCTTAAAAAGTGATGCAATGGTTGACCCAGACAACGACTCATCGACGGACAATGACGTAACAGTACTAACTAAAACTGACTCTGAAAGACATTTTGGATATGCTGACGCAGGCTCAGGCCTACCACCCAAAGAGCTGACAGAAGAAGATAACACCTCTCTACTGTTCGTAAATGTAGAAAGCTTTCTTACTACACGAGACAATAATCGCCAAAATGCTCTCGACCTAATGGCTCTTCGTAAGGCTATTGGAGGCATTGATCTGACAGGAATGAGCGGCTCAGGAACAGATTTAGACGGCTCAGACGTGTACTATCAAGGCTACTCATTAGGCACAATTAGTGCTCAAGCTACTGTCGCTGTAGCAAATGGTACGGTCGATACCAATGACGACTTTAAGTCTGCTTTTTTCTCAACTCCTGGCGGTGGTATTGCACGCTTCTTTGAAAGCTCACCCGCTTTTGCTGGCAACATTGTTGATGGACTCGCTGCTGCCGGTTTAACTTCTGATACAGCAAACTATCAAGCGTTTTTAAACACGATTCAAGCTTCTGTAGATGCTTTTGATGCAATCAATTTCGTTGGAGACTATGAAGCGCAAGGTACAAAAGTCCTATATTACACAGCTTCAAACGACCAAGTAATTCCCGTTTCGCAAGTGCCTGGTAGGACTCTTCAAACTCCGGCGGGGACAATTGCTGCAAGTGAAATTAACGCATCGGTCTCTTATCTTTCTGGTGCAGAGCCGTTACTAATTGAAGCAAATATCGTTCAAGCTGATGGGGCAACTGATTTCGATGCGAATAACTTTGCAATCGAGGATCCAGGAGCAGTTACTGTAAATCGAAATGTAATTCGCTTTAAACCTGGAGCGGGGTCTCATGGCGGCCCATGTCCTGTGATAGATGACGAAGCCGCCACATTGGCAAGAGCAACAGAGTTCGGAGGCTATGCTCTAGGCATGCTGAACCCTACTGGCGGCGGCACAATAATTCAAGTGTCGAGTACTACCGTTAGCGATGCTATTGATGCCGCGCCAATTGAGCCATTTTTCATCGATGCTCTTCAGTGTTCTCCAGCTTCCTCATAATCGCCGGATAGCTCTCTAAAAAAACCTCGCTCTGCGGGGTTTTTCTTTTTTTATAGATAACAAATATTCCAATGATAATTATTTGCTGCAAATCGCAGCAAACATATTGACCCTAAAAAGCGAATGCGTATAATGCGCCCTACTTCGCCAGTGTGATGAAATTGGTAGACATGTCGGATTCAAAATCCGATGCCTTCACGGGCGTGGCGGTTCGAGTCCGCCCACTGGTACCAAGTTATAAAAAAGCCCGATTAGCATATGCCAATCGGGCTTTTTTATTTCTAACACCTAAGTCTATTGACTTAAAAATCGCTCCACTTTCTTTATGTCGTCTGGCACGTCGACAGCAATTGAATCAGCAGTAGTCTCTGTCATTTTAAGCTTATAACCAAGATCGACGAACCTTAGTAATTCCACGTCCTCAAATTGCTCATTAATTGTTTTTCCTAAGCAACCCTGCTCTGCAAAAACCTTTAACGCTTGCTTGGTAAAACCATACACAGGAATTTGTTGACGATAAACAGACTCTACACCTTTCACATTAGAAAATGGCACAGGAAGTCTCGACATATACATCAATTCGTCTAAAGCATTAACAACTACTTTTACTATCGTATTGCTTTGTATTTCTTTTTGATCAGAAATGATCTTGTAAAGGTTATATGCAATATATGAATCGCCATGTTTTTTGTATTGCTCGACCAACTGATCAACCACAACTGGATCTATAACAGGCTCATCACCTTGAATGTTGATGTAAAAATCATAATCAAGCATTTCGGCTACTTCAGCTATGCGATCAGTGCCTGTAAGGCAAGAATCACTAGTCATCACAACAGGAATATTTTCAGATCGGCAGTATTGTTCAATACGCTCATCTTCAGTCGCAACAACAACCTCATCCAAACTATCCGAGAGCATAGCCCGCTGACAGGTCCGTTTAATCATCGGTACACCAGCGATACTTACTAGGGGCTTACCCTCAAACCTTGTTGATTTATAGCGAGCCGGAAGAACACCTAATATACGCATAATTTTTACCAAGCACTCCATCCGCCATCAACATTCAATACCTCACCCGTTACATAATCGGAAAGAGACGAAGCCAGATAGACACATGCATTTGCGATGTCTTTAGATTGTCCCCAGCGACCTTTAGGTGTTCGATCTAATGTAAATTGATATAGATCAGTCTTCTTCTTGAAATTATCGGTATAAGACGTTTCGCAGAAGCCAGGAGCAACAACATTTACATTAATTCCAAATTCAGCCCACTCAAGCGCCAAGGATTTCGTCAAACTAATAATTCCACCCTTGGATGCTGCGTATCCACTTAATTCAGGTAAACCAAGCGTACCAACAATGGAGGCCATATTGATGATTCTCCCTGATCTCTGCTTCAACATATGCTTGCCAAAGGCCTGACACATTAAAAACGTACTACCAAGATTTACATCCATGACATTACGCCATTCATCGTATGCAATCTCAATAAATGGCTTTCTAAATCGCATTCCAGCGTTATTTATTAGAACATCTATTTGACCATACTTTTCGAACACTGCATCAGCGAAAGCATTCACTTCATCAACACTTGAAACATCACCGTAAAACGTAAATAAATGCTTTGAGTTCTCGCCAGCTGAAGCGCTGAGATTTAAAAGGTCTGCTTCAGTACGCGTAATCGCTGCGACCTTACAACCTAATTCAAGAAAACGAAGTACTGTCTCAAAACCGATACCTTTACCAGCACCAGAAACAACAACCACTTTACCCTTTAAATCATCCAAAACCTGTTCCTTTAAAAACTTTTATCTAATGACATGATCAAAAGCTTCATCAATATAGCTAGTTGGCACATCACTATATACCTCAGCCTTACCAAAGCTATTAACTAAGATTAGCCTCAAGGCATTGTCTTTTCGTTTCTTGTCTTTGTGCACGTTCTTTTTGCATAACGCTCTCAACGCGTCTCTATCAAAGTCATACGCTGCAGAATCCACATATGTTGGCAATTCATATAGTTCAAGCAAATGAGCAATCTGCCGATAAATACCTTGATCTAAATCTAAATATCTCTCCGCTATATAAGCCACAGCCATGATACCTATCGCGACACCTTCTCCGTGTCGATATAGTTCTTTAGCATGACGTTCTGTCGAGATCTCAATAGAATGCCCAAGCGTGTGACCATAGTTTAAAAGCAATCTTCGGCCACCCTCTCGGGTATCACCTTTAACATGGGCAATTTTTATTTCTAGTGTTCTAGAGATAAATTCAACAACATAAGACTGCTCGCGATTGTAGATCTGCGCATGATTTGAAACGAGAAAGTCACAAAAATGTTTATCAGCAATCAATCCGCATTTAATCACTTCTGCAATACCAGAGAGGTAATCACGCTTAGGCAGGGTGTCTACAAAATCAAGGTCAATGAGATTCATCAATGGGTGATAATAGTTACCGATGGCATTGATTGTTCTTCGAAAGTTGATCGCAACTTTACCGCCAACGCTGCTATCAACCATTGCCATGAGAGATGTAGGTATATGAACCAGATTCATTCCTCTAAGCCAAGTACTTGCTACAAAACCTGCTAAATCTCCAATTACACCGCCACCCAAGGCTACCAATGTAGCATCACGTGGGAAGTTATTTTCTTCCATGATTCCATAAATCTTCATTACCTCATTGATACTTTTATTACCTTTACCAGCATCCATAAAATAATGAAAAACAACGAACCCATGTGACTCCAAGTTTTTTGAAAGGCGACTTACAGCCGAGTCTTTGAAAAATGAGTCTGCAACGATTAACACCTGTTTGTTGTTAGTTTTTTCAGCTAAGAGCTCTGGAAATAATTCAAGCAAACCTCGTCCGATATTGATCGGGTAGCTTTGTCCATCAAATTCAACGTTGAGAGTTTTTATAATACTCATGTATGGATCAGCCTTTGACATCAAGATAGGTTTGAAAACATGCCAGAGTTAACAATCAGTTCAGCAATTTCAAAATCTTCATCTTCAATCAGATCATGACCTTCAAAGTGATTAACATTATGAATATATGCTTTGCCGCCAACCCGCTTTCGTTCTTTTTCAAATATTGACCGCGTAAAGACATAGAGCGAAGACTGCTCAAGAATAACTGGCTCTATGTCTTTTAATTGAGGTGTTGGTAAATCCAATGAATAGTTAAGTGGACGGCCCTTGTGCCAACAAAACTTCTTAAATGTGTGTGCAGTAAATGCTGAATCAGCCCTGCCCTCAACAACCTCTTGAATGCATGTTTCAATCGATTCAAGCTGAATAAATGGGCTATTCGGGTGCATTAGAACAAATACATCAGCATCTGAAAGCTTGAGAAACTCCTCGATAATTTGTTCAATCGAGATACCATTATCATCTAAAAATTTAGGTCGCTTAATGATCGAATATGAAGGCCCTTCTATGTATTCTTCAATCTCATTACTTGACGAAAAAATAACACTCTCAGCTATTAGCTCACTGCTCGCAAGAACATTAAGGCTATAATTAATAAGCGGTAGCCCGCCTAACTTTTTGGTAGCACGATTAACCGGTGCACCGGTTTGAGAGTGATACCCCATCCAAAAAGGGATAAAAGCAACAACCTTCATAAGCGTTCGCAATCCTCAGCAATTAGATCAGAACGTAAACGAGAAAGAGCCTCATCCCAAGTTCCAAACATTTTCTTGTAGTACATACGCGATTTAGGATAAAAGCCTGACACATGTTTTTCAGCCATAAACCAACGAATGTTTTCGATCGCCAATGTGAGCACAGGAACTCCGCAAGCTCCTGCAAGCTCGCTCATCGCTGTGGAAACAGACACCACCGAATCTAATTGAGAGATGATATGAGCTAGTGATGCCTGATCATCTTTCAAGTCAATGCCATAGAGCTCTATTAACTCTAGCCCTTCAGATCTAAAAGCCTCACGTTCTTCATCGCTGAGCCCATACTGAAGACTGATAAATGTCGCTTCAATACCTGATAACATCTGCGCAAATTCCTGCGCAGTGCAATACCACTCGTTTCTCTCTTTCAGAATTTTGATGCTTCGCCAACATAACCCTATGATTGGTTTTGAACTGTCTTTTACAGGAAGATCAGACTGATCACCTTCATAAGAAAAAAAGCCGTCTTCGAGAAGTTTCGAGTCATATAAGCCATCACTATATCGCAAGCCTAAACTACCAACGCAAAGACAAAATTCAGGCGATACATCATGCAAAATTTCCGGAGTTAACGATTCAGTCGCCAAACACTCAACATCTGGGTACATGTGCTGAATAACTGGGTAAAGCCTCGCATCATAAATAATTGAGACCTTCTTAGCCTCCGCCACCAATCGTTTTATGAAATACGCATAACGAATCTGATCACCTAATCCTTGCTCTGCATAAACCAATACATGCTTATTCTTTAGATCAGAAGCTCCATCCCAATAACACGCACCGTTAGACTCACAATACTGCTTCAGCCACAAAGCAACGGGACGATTTTCATATAATTCAAATGCACGATCCCAATCTCCAATGCTGAAACACAACAACGAAAGTGAAAATTTTGAAGGTTCATGCCCTTGCGCTATTAAATTACTAAACAGTCTGTCAGCCTCGACCTTTCTATTTGTTTTGTCGTAAACCTGAGCTCTGTAATATTGCGTCATAACCTGATCTGGATTAATCAGTTCGGCTTTTTCAATCAACGCTTCGGCTTCATCGTAATCATATAAACTGTAGCGACAGACAGACTTTCTGATAAGTACTTCATAACCAACACCGAACGCATCAATATAACGCTCAATGACCTCCTCAGATGCTTCCCAACGTTCCAACTGTTGAAGAACAAGCGCAGCATTCATTAACGACTCACGATCATTTTGGTCAAGTTCAAATGCCTTGACGTAATGCTGAGTCGCGAGATCTAACTCGCTGATCTGTCGGTAAAAGCCTGCTGCGTGGACATGCGTTTGGGCATAATCAGGCTTCATTTTCAATGATGCTAAATATAACTTTTTGGCGTTATCGCGATCACCCAATCGAAACAACGCAGAAGCCATTAAATTAAAAATATCGGGTGAGGCTATATTCGCTTGCAGCAGAGTATTAAGAAGCTGTGCAGTTTTTTGATACTGACCCCGCTGATAATTTGTTAGCGCCTCGGCAAATACATTACTTGGGTTAATAGTCATGAAACACCTAAAACATAAAAACTTGCCGAGTATATTGAATAAGCGGGCATCTAAATATGAGATCGTTCAGGTTTGTAATTGATTCATAAATAATTTTCACTTTTTACGACAAATCACTATAAAACTTAACGCGACTCCCCCCCCCTCTCTTTACTAGTCTTGATCCACATCAGTTTGTATCGGCACATAAGCCCCTAAAATCGCGAGCATTTTTATGTCACAGACTAGCGACTCACAAATGAAATCAATCGAATTACTCTCCCCTGCAGGCTCTATTCAAAATATGGAGTATGCATTTGCCTATGGCGCCGATGCCGTTTATGCAGGTCAGCCTCGGTATTCTCTACGCGTGCGAGAAAATGAGTTCAACAAAATAGAAAATCTCGCGAAAGGGGTGCAAATTGCGCACTCACTTGGCAAACAGTTTTTCATCGCTAGCAATCTCAGTCCACACAACAACAAGGTGAATACGTATCTGCGTGACATGGAAGAAGTCATCGCCATGAAGCCCGATGCAATTATCATGTCTGATCCCGGCCTCATCACGATGGTTCGTGAGAAGTGGCCCGATATGCCTATTCATTTGTCTGTGCAAGCTAATGCTGTTAATTGGGCCACCGTAAAGTTTTGGCAGAAACAAGGACTTACCCGCGTCATCCTATCTAGAGGACTATCTCTCGACGAAGTAGAAGAAATTAAGCAGCGTTGTCCCGACATGGAGTTGGAAGTTTTCGTTCATGGCGCGTTATGTATTGCCTATTCAGATCGTTGCTTACTATCAGGCTACATGACCCATCGAGACTCAAATCAAGGAGCCTGTACTAACAGTTTCCGCTGGAAATACCAAGCGCATGAAGCGAAAGAAACAATTGAAGGCGACATCATCGCTAAAGCTCCCGGAATACAAACCTTTGACTCCAGTGATATTGGGGATACGGCTAGGATAAACTCTTCGCCAATCTACCTGCTTCAAGAACAAGGCAGACCTAGTGAATATATGCCTGCCTATGAAGATGAGCATGGTACTTACATCATGAACTCGAAAGATCTTCGAGCAGTTCAACATGTGAAACGTTTGATAGATATCGGCGTAGATTCTTTGAAGATAAAAGGTCGAACGAAATCTTATTATTACGCGGCAAGAACAGCTCAAGTATAGCGATAAGCCATTAACGATGCGCTCATCGGTAAAGAGTTCAACATGGGGTTAATGAACGAGCTTGAAGGCATGGCGAATCGTAAATGCACAGAAGGCTTTTACCGACGTCACTTGCCCGATGAATACCAGAATTATGAAACAGGTAATTCTCGGTCCGAGAAACAATTATTTGTGGCTGATTTAGTGAGTCTCGACAAAGAGCAGAGCCGCATCCATTTTATTGCAAAAAATAAGTTCGGAATTAACGACAAACTTACCTTGCTTACACCAGAAGGAAACATTGAAATTTCCGCCAATGACATGCAACTGAGTACAAATGGCAACCATTGTGAGGAAGCACTTGGTTCAGGATACAAAGTCAGTTTGCCATTTAACGAGGTAAGTCACATTTCAGAGACCGCACTGCTGAAAGGTTTGTTAACCAAAAATGTCACATAAACTGCGCCGTACAAAAATATCAATTCTTATCTTGGCAACAACAAAGCCAGGCTCTGTGTTCTCAAGCATACTAGTCGTTCGTGGTTACTTGATTAAACAGGATAAGAAAAATGACAGAACAACATTTCGATGTGATTATTATTGGCGCTGGACTATCAGGAATTGGCAGCGCCTGCCACATATCGAGAGAATGTCCTGATAAGTCTTTAGCAATCATTGAACGAAGACAAACAATGGGCGGAACTTGGGACTTATTTAAATACCCTGGCATTCGATCAGATTCAGACATGACTAGTTTTGGCTACCAATTCAAACCTTGGTTCTCTGACACTGTGTTAGCTAAAGGTCCAGACATAAGAAACTATGTAAACGATACAGCGCAAGAATTCGGCATCGCCGAGAAGGTAAAGTTCGGCCTCAAGATAATCAGTGCCAACTGGTCTTCAACACTTCAAAAATGGGAACTCTCCGCTCTTAATGAGCAAACTCAAAAAACGGAGAACTTCACGTGCCAATTCCTTTTAAATTGCACGGGATATTACGACTATGATCAAGGTTATAAACCCAAGTTCTTAGACGAAGATAGATTCAAAGGCGAAGTTCTTCATCCTCAACACTGGCCTGAGAACTATGACTACAGCGGTAAGAAAGTAGTTGTCATTGGTAGTGGAGCAACTGCGATCACAATCGTTCCATCCATGGCCGATACAGCAGCGCACGTTACGATGCTCCAACGCTCTCCTACCTACATTATGTCATTACCTGACACAGACAAAATCGCGCGCTTTATGACCAAAATTATGCCTGACTCTTGGGCATATTTGATCACTCGTAAGCGAAACATCTTGATTCAAAGAGCACTGTACGCTGTCAGTATGAAATGGCCGAATTTTATGCGAAAGCTCCTAATGAAAAATGTCAAAAAAGAACTCGGAGAAAACGTCGATACGAAACATTATTCGCCTCGCTACAACCCATGGGAAGAACGTCTATGTGCAGCACCTGATGGTGACTTCTTCGCAAAAATAAGAGACAAAAAAGCGAGTGTTGTGACGGATGAAATAGATCGATTTAGTGAAAACGGCATAATTTTGAAATCTGGAGAGAAATTGGAAGCCGATATCATCGTAACGGCGACGGGGCTTAACCTTCAAATGATGGGAGGTTTAAATCTGACGGTTAATGGAGAAGCGAGCCCATTATCTGAAAAAATGACGTACAAGAGCGTTATGATAGAAGGTATACCAAATTTTTCTTGGGTGTTTGGATACACAAATGCACCTTGGACACTTAAATGCGACATTGCGTCCCGTTATATTTGCAGGCTAATAAAACACATGGATAGTCAAGGTCATGTAGTAGCCACTCCGACAGATAACGGAGACAACAAAGCTTCGGAAGGAATTTTAGACGGCTTTGAACCTGGCTATGCTCAACGTGCTAAGCATATGTTGCCACGTCAAGGTAAAGCAGGCCCATGGCGCTTAGAAATGAATTACGCGAAAGACAAAAAAATATTGTTGAATCATCCAGTAGCGGATGAGTTTATGAAATTCGAGAGCAAGAATAATGCTTCCGTTGAGTCTTCGATTAAGAATAAAGCCGCTTAATAATTAAAATGACTAAGACAGAGGTCGCTTTATGTACGATATGAGTTTCCCTCCCGTGGTTATCATTCATGGTATGTGGAGTACGGGTGATACCCTATCTGAATTAAAGCGAACCTTTGAGTCTGAAGGGTATGAGACCCACACGCCTGATCTGCCTTTTCACATCCCTAAGGATAGCCATACATCAATAACGAAAGCGCAATTAGCGACTACAAGCATCAGAGATTATGTTGAGTTCGTAACAAGTTATATTGATGAGCTTGATGAAGCACCAATTCTTGTTGGCCACTCTATGGGCGGACTGATTGCACAACTTGTTGCCCAAGAGAAAAAAATTCATCGCTTAGTCTTACTATCGAGTGCAGCGCCAGCGGGCATTAATGGATGGAGCTTATCTGTTATCCGTTCATTTGGTCACAATTTATTCAAATTTCCGCTATGGAAAAAAACAACCGAACTGACGCTTCGTAATGTGCAATACGGCATTGCCAATACCCAAACAGAAAGAACCCAAGAAGATATTTTTACACTATCGACACTGGAGTCCGGACAAGCGTCTACAGAGATTGGTATGTGGTTTGTTCTTTCTAACCCACCGACGAAAGTAGACCCGACAAAAATAGATTGCCCGATTCTTATTTTATCCGGAAAAGAAGATCGAATTACCCCGCCAGCACTGCAACTAAAGATTAAATCTCTATTTCAAAACAAGGCAACACTTCAACTGATGGAGGGAGTTTGCCATTGGACGATCGGTGGTACCAGTCTTCCTCTAGTCCAGGCTCATATATTTAATTGGTTAGGACAACAACGTTGTTAAACACGCCGCTTGATTTTCTAAGGGTAAATCTGATTTTGGGGAATCTCTAGCTCTAGAGAGCCAATTTCCATGTGTTTTACTTCCCAAGACCCCGAGCTATCTTCAACCACTGATACTGTTCGCAGATCTTTGGCTCTCGTATAGACCAACAGCATGGTTTCTGCATCGACATCCGTCTGTTTTACTTCGATAACAGATTTTAAATAGCCATAGCTAGACCACGTTTCAGCATGCGAAGTAGCAGAAATATCACTTATCACACGTGTTACATTTTTATCTCGATCGAGCATCACAATCTGAGGAATAAAAGCACCATGCTTTATCCCATACTGTTTATATCCCTTCACAAAGGTTTTTACAGTGAGTAAATAGTCTTTCTTTAAATTCGGCACACGGACCAAACGATAGCGACTATCGCCATCAATGAATCGATAAGAGAAGTCGTCTTGACCAATAGGGACATGTAAGCTCTTGTCAGACCTTAGTTGTAACACACCAACGTTCGGGATTTTGTTACAACAACGCGTATTAAAACGCTCGAAGTAGCTATCAGCCTCGTCTAAGGACAAAATTCTAGCAACGTTTGGGTCGGCATTATCAGGAAGTGAAATAGACTGATTAACATCCTCTACCGAATGAGTAGTTGCTTTGCTGACACTTTCATTGGTCTTACGTCTTTCTATTTCTTCCTTAATCACCTGCGGGCTGTAAAAAATAACATTCGACTCACCAGTACCATCAAACGTAACGAAGAATGGACGATCGCCATCGCTATCTACATTGCCTTGAAGAAGATCTTCACTGTCTACAAACTCAGCAGGATTGACTTTCGTTGCATCATACGCATTTCGTCCCTCATTCGCTCTTAAGCGCCGAATGACCTCATCTGTCTCATTCTCCTGAGACAACCTCAACTCTCTTTCAAAAGGGTTTTCAGCTTCTTGTCCTGCAACAGAATTAGCATCAGGCACATTTGAGGGAACAGAAGAATCGCTTGAATAGCTATTCGGTTCAATGATTGAGGGTTGACTTAAACTTTGTTGTGATTGCTCCCCTGATAAAGCTTCGGACTCCGATGCAGGGTCTTGAGCTAAGCTGTCACTTGTGCTAACTGAGTTTTCAGTAGGACTATCAGGCTCTGATACCGCTGAAGATTCCCTTTCTTCAAGACGAGACTTCTCAGATTCACTCAACTCAGAAAGAGGCGTTGCACTCGTGCTTCCAAAAGCGTCGTCAGACACAACATAACGCTTAGCATGCACTAAGCTTGACGCGTGTAACAGAAGAATTATGAAAGAGATTCTAAGCAGCATATTAGAACTGTCTTTTGAACTGTAGCCCGATACCGTAGATTCTAGACGAGAATTTAACATCTAGCCCCGCATAAGGGTTGTATACCACGTTAGTGAAGTTAGTACAGTTTAGGTTACAACTCGTATTGTTGGGAATGTAATCGACCGACTGCATGTAAAACATGCTCGCCCCAACTTTAGTTTGCTTGTCCCATTTATAACCAAAGCCTATGCCCCAGTGTTTCATATCACCGACTGGCACAGGCCCAAAAACATCCTTACCGACAGGCGAGTCCCTAAGCTCCAGTCCATAACGGATGTCTAAACGCGAGTTCACATGCTGGGTAATCCCAATGCCATAGTGCCAAGTATCTTCAAGACCTAATGGCAGAGTTAACGAATCTTCGGTCACCAAACCAGATAAAAGACGGGCAGTAGTCAGTAACTCTAAGGGGCGATCAAAATGAAATGTCCATTCATCCCAAACACTCCAGTCTGTCCAAGTCGCATCAAGGTTAACGGTCCATTCAGGATGAACCCGCATACTAATACCACTCTTGAATGTTTGCGGTATTTCATAGTCCATATAGATATTACCAGCCTCGAATGGCACCCCTCGAGGCAAGCCAAGTATCGCAGCGGTTATCGCACCAATAATCGATCCGTTGAAGCCCTGCCAGAAGGCCGTCCATTCATCGGTATAATCCATAAGGAAAGTGCCGCGCAGCTCCATCTCAGCACCCGTCATATAAGATGCTCCCCAAGAGAACCAATCAGTAGGTTCCCAGAGAACACCTAGATTATAAGTAGGCGATAATGACTGCTGCATATCTATATCTATGCGTCCTACGCTATCCCAAGGTCCAATATTGCCCTGACACAAGGATAAGAATGGCTGCAATGGATCTCGACGCTTACCAATAGGTTTGTCGAACTCACATGCGAACGCATCCTGTAAGATCTCGGTTACTGCAATCAAGAAGTTTGGCGCACGGTTGTTCTGCGCGATAGCAAAACCCTGATGCGAAAGCTGTATACCGGCACCTACGGACCATTCATCACTAATCTCATAGCCAACCGCTGGGGAGAAAAAGGTATATCGCTGTATAGCAGCCTCTTTACCTAAGAATGTCCCGGGGTCTTCCGCGTCTTTAAAAAGCCCCAACGGAGAGTGCATGTAGTTTTTTGCAGCGAATGTAAATTTTGAGCCTGGCTCATTAACAGAAAAACCAAACTGGAACGGCAAAGGCGCGGGACCACTCCATACCCATTGCTGAAGGCCAAATCCTGGAATGTAAATCGCTGGTTTACTCGTATGGCTTTCTCCGTAGCCATCAGGCCCAACCACTGGATCTCTAGGAACCGAAGGATCGTAGGTATTAAGTCCCGTGCCCTCTAGACCAAATATCTCATAATCGTCACCGGCGATATAAGCAGCGTCCAAATCGAGACCGATAATATACTGATCAACTTCGAACTGACGGTCTTTCAAGTTCGTTAGACCTGCAGGATTATGATACACAGCTGCAATACTGGGATCGCGATCCGCTACAACAGCATTACCCAAAGACATAGCACGGCTATCTATCGTAATGCCATTACCAACCTGCGCTAGCAGTTGAGGTGGAAAAACGAGCATGATCGTTGTCAGCGCAACAAACGCTCGCTGGATTGGTTTTGTAAACTCTCTCACATTCACTCCGATTGTGGACTTACCAAGTCCACGCACCGATGTTAATCGGCAAAGAGAATCCTAAATTAAAGTCAGACGCATCTTCCGTCAGACCAAAACCAAAACTTGTATTGATAATTGTGGTCGGATCAACACGAATACCTAATGACATATTCATCGACCCACTGGCTGAGTCTTGTGTTTCAGCATTGGTTCCGTCGGTAAAATACAAATTCGTTGCTGTGTTGTAACTCACGTTCGTAGAGATACTTAACGAAGTGTCATAAGATAAGGAGTAAGAAAACCCGCCTGAGAATGAAAAACTTTGTCCGTTATGGACCGCTTTAAGCACTCGTCCACCACGAACTTGGTTCAAACCATTTTGTTCAAATGAATAACCCGCATTCACAGAGCCAAACACAACCACTGGATCTAATACTTTTGAGACATTTACTCCAGTGCTAAATGCATATGTGCCGCTCCCGGTTGACAATCGTTGCTGCGGGTTTATTTCGTATGGGCTAACGCCTGTTTTTGTACTTAGCGAAGAATTTACGGTGATAGTCGGGCGCCCAGGAACATAAGCAAAAGGCTGCCAACGCAAACCCAGACTAATATCGCCAAAGTCGGTGACAGAAAGTTCGCGAGTGGTGTCGTATCGCGTAGACAATGGGATATTGGTGCTAATCGTAACGTTATTCAAAATACCATAAGCAAAACTAAAGCTGTTTGTCATGCTATGGGTTGCTGTAGGGTTTACATCCAAGTTACGAACTAAATTGTTAACTACTTCCAAATCGATTCGCGTATCAGATGTGTAGGAATAGCTAAAAGAATAAGAGAGAGATTTACCGCCAGATTTCAGCATCGAATAGCGTTTTTCTGCCGCCTGAAATACTTCTTCAAGTTGAGCCGTTTCGCTCTCATCGTCTCCTTGTTGCGCGAGTGCTTCACGCGCCCTATCGGTAGATGACTTTTCTTCTGCAAAAACATCTAGACTCACTCCTGTTAGAAACACAGAAGCCGCTATCAGCCGTAACCATACAGCCATGGGAAAATCCTTGTTAATACTCGCTTCGTTCGCTTTATATTAGTTTCTACGGTAATGTAGCGTCTTAGTCGTGTTCTCGACTGTAGGCGCTCCATTCGCAATATCTTCTGGAGAGTTATTCTTTAAACGTTCAATTTCGTTCTGCACTCTCCACTGGCGCATATCGAAATAATCTGGATATTCTTGGAATGCTTGCAAAGAGAGCGTTTGCTCATCAATAAACCGCAAATCTTCTTCTCTCAATTCCAATCCATCAACTGGCTTAGTGTCACCTGGAAACACAACAAACAATACGTTTTGGTCCCAAGCTTCTTTAAATCGATCAATCGTGAAAGTTAAGTTGCCTTTAGATGGATCAGCGATAAACACACGATCATCCTTAACCGTTTTAACCACCACGAAATGCTTAAATCCGGAGTATTGAATAGGGACAATTGCCGGATGGTCCAAATCAATTAAGTCTTGCATTTCAGCCCGAAAACCACCTGCAGGAAACCCCAATGCTGTAACAAGTCGCTTCATATCAAGCATCGAAAAACCGCGACGCTCTACGATTCTTTCATTCTCCCCGTAGTGAAGCAGTCCTTCCATCACCTGACGTTCTTGGAAATTACGCCCGAGATAATGTTGTAGAATTGTGGTTAATGCGGCCGAACCACAGCTGTAGTCGTATGCTTGTCGAACAATATTTCGAAACTTAATTTCAGAATATGGTTCAACTTCTTCAAAAAAGAACTTTTCTGGTTTGTCATTAGAATTATCAAACCCGTAATACACTAATCCTTGCTCGTGTGGCTCTACTTCCTTAAAGCCTAATAGCAAGTTTAGAAACAATACTGACGCAGTCGTAACTAAAACCATTGATGCTTCCGAGAGGGCTTCGCTAAATTAACGAAAAACCCAAATAAAACTTAGTGTTATTTTGGAATCGCAAGATACCGCAATTCACTTTATTTTAAAGATAACCAGTACTCAATCTATATGGGCAAACAAAAAACGGGAGCATTTGCTCCCGTCTAAACTAACCAACTTGACTACAGTTTCTCAACTTCAGCTGAAGACTCGACACTCATCATGTATGCAGCGTAATCGGTACCGCCATAACTCGCCCCAAGAGAGCCCTTAATACCCTGCTTCTCAATAATTGTGATATCTGAGAGATCACCCTCGTTTGCTGAAGTCAAAGCTACCAACGCAAACTCTCCAGAGCTTAAATCAAAGCCAGCTACAGTAATTTCACCATCGTTGGGTTTTTGCATTGCAAACACCTTGAACAACAAGCTTGCATCAACAAAAGCATTGTCACGACGCACATCAGTCTTAAGCTGCCAGTCAAGTTCCATGTCAGCAGCCACCGCTTCTGCCTTTTCGCCAGCTTCGACGCGATCAACAAATGCCTTTCCAATAGATGCCGCATAGTCTCTGGACTTCTCAGACTCTAACTGAGATACAACCTGATCACGTACCTGATCAAGAGGCTTAATTGATTCCGGATGATAATCTTCCACTTTAAAAACGACCGCTACGCCCTCGTCAAGCTCAATCAGTTCGCTATTATTTTCGCCCGAAAGATTTTCTTCATTAAAAAGAGCCCTTTGCACTTTCACATTAGAAAACACAGCATCTTGAGTAAGTCGAGAAACACCAGCCAACTGATTAATCTCCAACCCTAACTCCTCAGACGGATCAATTAGATCAGGTGCAGAATAGCTAATGTCAGCAAGTTGCTGGCTCAAATCCACATATAAATTAGATAGTTTTTCTTGCTTAATTTCTTCCTCGATCACTAAGGCGCGATCCGCAAGTGCTGGAGGCTCGTTAACTTGAATATCAAGAAGTTTGATAACGTGATAACCAAATTCCGTCTTTACCGGCTCAGAAACAGCACCTTCCTCAAGTGCGAAAAGAGCATCCTCAAATCCAGAAACATATACGCCTTTAGCAGAATAACCCAACTCACCACCATTTTCGGCAGAGCCCTTATCCGCAGATTCTTGTTTCGCGATTTCTGCGAAATCTTCACCCGCGTCAATTCGTGCTTTCAATTCCTGCGCTTTTGCTAGTGCTGATGACTCATCCAACTCTTCGGTAATCGCAATCAATATGTGGGAAGCGTTACGCTCTTCTTCTCCCACAAAATCTTGAATCTCTTGATCATAGCGAGCCTCGATCTCTTCGCTTGTCACTTCAACATCTGTTAGCTCAGATTGACGCAATACAACATAAGACACATCTACGCTCTCAGGTTTCTTAAACAACTCCTGATTGCTTTCGTAGTAACTAGCAACATCCGAATCTGACACCGACACTTGATCTAAAAATTGTGAAGAGTCTAATACCGCCATTCCAAAGTCACGCGTCTGACGATCAAGCTTCAACAAAGATTCTTCTTCAGCGTCTAATACAAATGAAGAGCCCAAAAATGCTGAACGACTCTGATCTAAGACAAACTGTTTAGCCAAGCTTTCTCTGAACGTATTTAAAGAAAATCCAGCTGAGCCTAAAACTGACTGCATTCTTTCATTACTAAACTGCCCGTCAATTTGGAATTCACTCATATTTCGAATGTACTCGTCCACCATCTGAACAGATATGAATAAACCTTTATCTGAAGCGTCTTGTTCGAGAATTTTTTCCTGAATCATTCCATCAAGCACTGACTGACCGAGAAGTCCATCATCAATCAAATCCGGATCAGCTGCGTCGCCCATCTGCATCAAAAGCTGACGTTTTTTTCGCTCTACTGCGATCTGAAACGCCGACTCTGGAATGCCCTCACCATTCACTTCTGCAACCTCTGGCTCTCCACTGATACCACCAACAATGGATTCAGCGCCAAACAGCGCAAATGTAATAGCAATCGCCCAAACGATTACTTTCGCTGTGGTACCTTGCATACCTTGACGAACGTCTTGAAGCATAATGCCCTCTGAAATAACTACTTAAACTGTATGACTATCACTTTATTAGTGACGATATTTACAAAAAAGGCGCATTCCTAAGAACACGCCTTTTCGACGAGTAGCCTCTCGGCTACTTTCAGGCAAACGCTTAGTTAACAGCGTCTTTAAGAGCCTTACCAGCTTTGAAGCTTGGAATTTTTGCTGCTGCGATTTGGATTTCCGCACCAGTTTGTGGGTTACGACCAGTACGAGCTGCACGATCTTTTACAGAAAAAGTTCCGAAACCGATAAGCGTTACTTGATCGCCGCCTTTTAAAGCACCAGTGATTGAATCAACGAACGCGTCTACCGCACGTCCTGCTGCTGCTTTTGAAATGTCTGCTGAATCTGCAATTGCATCGATAAGTTCAGATTTATTCACACTAAACCCCTTAGTTTAATTTGGTTTACGTTGTTAGATGTTGGACGCATTTCTTATTTAATTAAGACGCGATCTAATTCTTCTTAGTATAGAGTTCTAACTTTTTAGAAATTCTATTGAGTGGTCTCAGAGCCCGCTAGAATACTGCTGCCAGACGACGAAACAAGTTATACCAACTGTCTAAAACCACTGTCAAGGCAGCATTTACGCTAATGCGTATTTATTCTGCTATCTGAGCCTTTTGTTTTGTTTTTCTGCCCTTTTTGGCCTTTTGATGAGGAATCCGCTTGACCTTCCGGCGCATATGCGAGGGCAATATCGAGCACCTCATCAATCCATTTAACTGGAATGATATCTAAAGACTCTTTAATATTTTCAGGCACCTCTTTGAGATCCTTCTCATTCTCATGCGGAATCAATACGGTTTTTATTCCACCTCGATGCGCAGCTAGCAGCTTTTCTTTCAAGCCCCCAATCGCAAGAACCTGACCTCTAAGCGTGATCTCTCCTGTCATCGCGACGTCGGCCTTCACAGGCACTCCTGAAAACGCAGATACCATCGCTGTGCACATGGCAATACCAGCACTTGGCCCATCTTTTGGAGTCGCACCTTCTGGCACATGAATATGCACATCGTTAGTCTCATGGAAATTGGCATCAATACCCAATGCATCGGCTCGGCTACGAACAACCGTCATAGCTGCCTGAATAGACTCTAGCATTACATCACCAAGAGAACCCGTTCGAACAACTTTACCCTTACCGACAACACTCGAGCACTCTATTGTGAGCAACTCACCGCCTACCTGAGTCCAAGCTAATCCGGTTACATGCCCGATACGATCCTCGACATCCGCTTTACCGTAACTGAACTTCCTTACGCCTAAAAAGTCAGACAGATTATCTGCGTCGACACGCAACTGGCCGTTTACTTCTTTGAGGGCAATCTGCTTAACAACCTTCCTGCACAGCTTTGCAATTTCACGCTCTAAGCCACGCACTCCAGCCTCTCGCGTATAGTATCGAACAACATCGCGCACTGCTGACTCGTCGATTATAAGCTCTCCCTCTTTAAGCCCATTATCCTTGACTTGCTTAGGAATTAAATAACGCTCGGAAATATTCAACTTCTCATCCTCGGTATAACCAGGAATTCGAATTACTTCCATTCTATCCAGCAATGCCGGCGGAATATTCATCGAGTTGGACGTACAAACGAACATCACATCAGACAAATCGTAATCGACTTCTAGGTAATGATCGCTAAACGTTGAGTTTTGCTCGGGATCTAAAACCTCCAATAGAGCAGATGCTGGATCACCACGATGATCCATCCCCATTTTATCGATCTCATCCAAAAGGAACATCGGATTCTTAACACCGATCTTGGTCATTTTCTGGACCAATTTACCCGGCATTGACCCAATATAGGTACGACGGTGACCACGTATTTCTGCCTCATCACGAACACCACCCAAAGCAACACGTGTAAACTTTCGATTTGTGGCTTTTGCTATCGATTTACCTAATGAAGTTTTACCTACACCTGGAGGACCCACAAGACATAACACAGGGCCTTTTAATTTTTTAACACGCCCTTGAACCGCCAAATATTCGAGAATACGATCTTTTACTTCCTCTAACCCATAATGGTCACTATCAAGAATTTCTCTCGCTTTAGCTAGGTCGTTTCTTACCTTACTACGCTTCTTCCAAGGCATACCAACAAGCCAATCAATATAGCCGCGAACAACCGATGCTTCTGATGACATTGGCGACATCATTTTTAGCTTCTTAAGCTCGCTCTCAGCTTTTTCTTTTGCGTCTGCACTTAAGCCAACAGTCGCAATTTTATTTTCTAATTCTTCAAACTCGTTGCCACCTTCTCCAAGAGTACCCATTTCCTTTTGAATAGCTTTCATCTGCTCATTCAAGTAGTACTCTCGCTGACTCTTTTCCATTTGCTTTTTAACGCGTCCACGAATGCGTTTTTCTACCTGAATAAGATCAACCTCACCTTCGATAACAGCAAGTAGAAACTCAACACGCTGAACAACATCTGACTCTTCCAATACTTCCTGCTTATCTGAGATCTTCATCTCTAAATGTGTCGCAATCGTATCAATCAAACGCAAAGGCTCTTCAATCGAGGACAATGTGCTCACGACTTCATTCGGAACCTTCTTACTAACCTTAGCGAATTTTTCAAACTCACTAACCAACGCACTTGCCAGCGCTTGAAGCTCAACACCCTCAGGAATATTTTCAACAAGGTCATGTATTTGCGCTGAGACGAACTCTTCTTCATTAATCGCATCAACGACAACTCGCTTTTCACCCTCAACCAAAACTTTTACTGTACCATCCGGCAATTTGAGCATTTGCAAAATGGTGGCGAGCGTTCCAACGCGATACAACTCATCGATGCCCGGATCCTCATGATTAGCTTCTTTTTGAGTTACAAGAAGGAGTTTTTTACCCGCCTCCATAGCGGCCTCCAATGCTTGAATAGATTTTTCTCTACCCACAAACAAAGGCGCAACCATAGACGGAAATACAACTACATCTCGAAGCGGCAACATAGGTAAACCTACCACTTCATTTTCAACCTTATTTTCTATCTCACTCATTAATTGCATCTCCTACTCGCGTGAATATTTTGTAGATATGGGCAAACAGCATATTTACAAGGAGGCTAGTCCAACAAAAAAAGAAATCATTTTTAAATACGAAAAAACCAGCCGATTGGCTGGTTTTTTAATCAAATACTAAGACAGAATTATTCAGGCATTGCTTTCGCCTGATCTTTATTGTCGTAAATGCGAATAGGATCAGTCTCGCCTTCTATAACACTCTCATCTACCACAATCTTGCTTATACCATCTTCAGATGGTACGTGATACATGGTATCGAGCAATACATTTTCTAATATTGAACGCAATCCTCGAGCTCCCGTTTTTCGCTCCATTGATTGCCGTGCGACCGCTCTAAGCGCATCTTCACGAAAATCAACTTCGACACCTTCCATTTCAAACAATTGCTGATACTGCTTAGTGAGCGAATTCTTTGGTTCAGTTAGAATTTGCATCAATGCATCTTCATCCAATTCGTTGAGCGTCGCCACAACTGGCAAGCGACCAATAAACTCGGGAATCAAACCATATCGAACTAGATCTTCTGTCTGGACATCAGACAAAGTCTCGCCAACCGATTTTGTCGTTTCTTTGCTTTTGACTGTCGCACTGAAACCAATACTACTTTTCTCAGATCGATCCTGAATAACCTTATCCAAACCAGCAAACGCACCACCACAAATGAATAGAATATTAGAGGTATCAACCTGTAAAAACTCTTGCTGCGGGTGCTTACGTCCACCTTGCGGAGGCACAGAAGCGACAGTACCTTCGATCAACTTCAAAAGAGCTTGCTGAACACCTTCGCCGGACACATCTCGAGTAATGGATGGATTGTCTGACTTTCTCGAAATCTTATCGATCTCATCGATATAAACGATGCCTCGCTGCGCCTTATCAACATCGTAATCACACTTCTGAAGAAGCTTTTGAATAATGTTTTCAACGTCCTCACCAACATAACCCGCTTCCGTCAAAGTCGTAGCATCAGCGATTGTAAAAGGCACATTAAGTAAACGGGCAAGCGTTTCAGCTAGTAAAGTTTTACCACTACCTGTAGGACCAATAAGCAGAATATTACTCTTGCCAAGTTCTATATCAGACTTGCCACTACCATACTTCAATCGTTTGTAATGATTATATACAGCAACCGACAGAACAACCTTGGCTCTGTCTTGGCCAATAACATAATCATCGAGTGTAGTTTTGATTTCTTGTGGAACCGGAAGCCTATCGCTGCTCTCTTCCCCAGTACTCTCTTGAATTTCTTCACGAATGAT
>NZ_LWFI01001076.1:0-1043 GCF_001635735.1 Oleiphilus sp. HI0067 | reverse complement strand
ACATTATGGATGCACGTTTACGTAAATCTGAATTATTAGATTTGGCTTCGTATGCAGACTTATCGGTGCAAACGAAGATGGCTGAATCGCCGCAGCAGGTCCTCGATTTTTTATACGATCTTCATGAGAAAGCTAAGCCTCTTGCGGAGAAGGAGTTTGTTGAGCTGACAGCTTATGCAAAACAGAAATTCGGATTGGCTGAGCTAGCTGCATGGGATGTACCGTTTGTGACGGAGACCTTGCGTAAGGAACGATTTGATGTCGATCAGGAATTACTACGCCAATATTTCCCTTTGCCAACGGTTTTAAGTGGCTTGTTTGAAGTACTAAAGCGCGTTTTCGGTGTTGAGCTTGAAGAGCAAGAAGGGGTAAGTACGCCAGTCCCCGATGCGCGCTGTTTTAAAGTTTTGCAAAATGGTCAAGCCTTGGCGTATATCTACATGGATTTGTATTCGCGTGATGGAAAACGTGGCGGCGCATGGGTAGGTACATGTCATAAATTGACAGAGTTCGACAAAGAAGAGCCTTTATTACCTGTTGCGTATTTGGTCTGTAATTTTGCTGCGCCGAGTGACGGAAAGCCAAGTTTGCTGACACATTCCGACGTCGTAACCTTATTCCATGAATGCGGTCATGCAATGCACCATTGCTTGACTAAGATTTCTTATCCTGAGATTTCTGGGATCGCTGGTGTGCCTTGGGACGCTGTTGAGTTGCCGAGTCAATTTCTGGAAAACTGGTGCTGGCAGCCCGAAGCGCTCGAGTTTTTGTCGTCACATGTCGATGACAAGGAGAGCTTGCCTGACGCATTGATTGAAAAGATGATGAAAGCCAAGAGCTTTATGGCTGGAATGCAGACTGTTCGTCAATTGGAATTTGGCTTGTTTGATTTCTGTTTACATCATGAATATCAAAAGGATAAAACCGATATACAAGGGCTACTAGAACGCACGCAAGCAGATATATCCGTTGTGCCTGTTCCATCATTCGCACGTTTTGCTAACGCGTTTACGCATATTTTCGCAGGCGGTTATGCGGCGGGT
>NZ_LWFI01001075.1:0-973 GCF_001635735.1 Oleiphilus sp. HI0067 | reverse complement strand
CAGAGCCTTTGCAATTACCCTATCCGTCCTCGTCGTAACATGCCCTTGTGCCTTATCACTCGCCACACCGACTGCTTTGACCGGCGCAACATCAGCATTACGTAGACTTGGATTCTTGCTTACCAAGCATCATGCACTCGAAGCTATGTCCCAAGCGAATGATGTTATTTTTGATAAAACAGGGACACTCAGTGAAGGTCGTTTATCGATCTCTCACGTTCAGCTTGCCACTAACACTAACTTGGATAAAGAAACCGCGCTTATATTTGCAAGCGCGCTTGAGCGCCAAAGCGCCCACCCAATTGCCAAGGCATTTATTCAGCAGACAAGCAAAGAAGTCATCGACGCCAAGAATCATGTTGGTTTAGGCGTGAGCGGAATCATTGATGGCTCTCGCTATTTTATGGGCAGCGCTAGCTTTATCGGACAAAATACGTCTACGCTCGATAAACAAGAACTGCAACATCAACACGATGGACCTGTCGTATTTATGTCTGACGGCACTACATTAGTTGCTCGGTTTGAGCTCGAAGACACTCTAAGAGAAGAGGCAGCTGCCTGCATTGAAACGCTGCGTAAGCTGGGCAAAACCGTGCATATTTTAAGTGGCGACCAGCATCATTCAGTGAAACATGTCGCCGACACATTGAGTATCGAATCGTTCTTAGCTGAGCAATCGCCTGAACAAAAGCTGAACTACGTTGAGTCGCTGCAATCTGAAGGAAGAAAAGTGGCGATGGTCGGCGACGGCATCAACGATCTTCCCGTTTTGTCTCGCGCAAACCTATCTATTGCAATGGGCGGAGCGAGTGACTTAACTAAGCTCAATGCGGATGCCATTTTGTTAAACGAGCACCTCGTATCACTGGCTGACGCTTTCCAGTATTCACGCAGAACAAGAACAGTCATTATTCAAAATATTTGCTGGGCACTTGGCTATAACTTATGCATGCTGCCACTTGCAGTGGTCGGC
>NZ_LWFI01001074.1:0-1099 GCF_001635735.1 Oleiphilus sp. HI0067 | reverse complement strand
CACCCTAATGGACGTATCTCATTTACTTGATGGCTTAAACGACGCACAACGCGAAGCAGTCGCAGCCCCTATGCAAAACTTACTCGTATTGGCTGGAGCTGGAAGCGGAAAAACCCGTGTTCTTGTTCATCGTATTGCTTGGTTGATGCAAATCGAGGGCATTAGTCCTACATCTATTATGGCTGTTACCTTCACCAATAAAGCAGCCAAAGAGATGCGTGGGCGTATTGAAGAGCTTCTAAACATTCCGAGCCGAGGCATGTGGTTTGGGACGTTTCACGGCATCGCTCATCGTTTTTTACGTGCCCATTTCAGAGAAGCCGAATTACCAGAGAATTTTCAGATTCTTGATTCCGATGATCAACTTCGCATCATCAAGCGTCTGATGCGTGATCGCGGCATCGATGAAGCGCGCATTCCGCCACGCCAAGTACAAGGTTTTATCAATAGCCGAAAAGACGAAGGGGTTCGGGCTAAACATTTAGCGCCTGCGAAAAATCCTTTCGACAAGCAACTACATGGTTTGTACCTCGATTATGAAGAGCAATGCCAACAGTCTGGTCTCGTCGATTTCGGTGAGCTACTGTTGCGTTCACATGAAATCTGGCTGAACCATCCGGCTCTTCTTTCGCATTATCAGGAGCGCTTTAGCTACTTACTAGTAGACGAGTTCCAAGATACCAACACCGTACAATATGCTTGGCTACGTGTACTCGCTGGAGACCGTATTCCGGTCATGGTGGTTGGCGATGATGATCAAAGTATCTATGGCTGGCGCGGCGCAAAAATTGAAAATATTCGCCAATACGAAAGCGATTTTGCTAATACGCATACCGCGCGCCTCGAACAAAACTATCGTTCAACGGGCAATATACTTAATGCTGCGAACGCCTTGATCTCTAACAACGGCAGTCGGCTAGGCAAACAACTTTGGACAGATGACAAAGATGGCGAACTCATCGACCTGTATGCAGGATTTAATGAACAAGACGAAGCCAATTATATTGCAGATCGCATTTCTGCTTGGGTAGAGCAAGGCAATCTTCGTCAAGATACTGCGATCTTATACCGCTCTAATGCGCAATCACGCATTCTCGAA
>NZ_LWFI01001073.1:0-1809 GCF_001635735.1 Oleiphilus sp. HI0067 | reverse complement strand
CGGGCTTTAATTGCAGTATGTGAACAACTAGGCTGCCACATAAAGAGAAACTTAACCTTTCGCGCGGCTTACGTATTCGCCAGTACGCGTATCGATTCTCAACACTTCACCAATATTAATAAACAAAGGCACGTTAACCACTGCGCCAGTGGTTAGTGTTGCTGGCTTTGTACCACCTTGCGCTGTATCGCCCTTCAAACCAGGATCTGTTTCTACAACTTCAAGTTCAACAAAGTTTGGCGGTGCTACGTTTAATGGCGCTCCGTTGTATAAGGTTACAACGTAAACGTCTTGTTCTTTCAACCATTTTTGCGCTTCAGCCACAGCATTCTCATCTGCACCGTGCTGTTCAAAAGAACCGTCGGTCATCATGAAGTGCCAAAACTCACCATCGGTGTACAAATACTCCATATCGTGCTCCATTACGTCAGCACCTTCTAGAGATTCACCAGACTTAAAGGTACGCTCCCAAACACGTCCAGTTTTGAGGTTACGCAGTTTTACACGGTTAAACGCTTGTCCTTTACCCGGCTTTACATATTCGTTCTCAAGGATCGAACATGGGTCGCCATCAAGCATTACCTTAAGGCCACCTTTAAATTCGTTTGTTGAAAAATTCGCCATTTTATCACCTAACTGTCCCTACTTAATTTGTAGGCTTCTGATACAAAGTGCAATAACTAAGCAGTAAACAGCTATACCGCTACCACTTTCAGTTACTAAAGTGTAGATTATGCGGCCGATCTAAGCGGCCAAAAAGTGGCGGCAATCATACACGCTTCGGTTTATTCTGTCGAAATACTCGTCTACGTATTAGCACTATGCAAGAACACATTCAGCATTCGCCTCTTATCGCTCGTTCGATCGACAAAGATTGGCAATCGATTTACAGTCAAAGCACACTGACTGTCGGCGATCTATTAACGCAGCTAGGCCTAGACGCGCACCCCTTAGCAACACAACAAACGCTCGATTTTCCACTTCGTGCACCGCAGCCCTATCTCGATAAAATCAAACCTAACTCACCCAATGACCCCTTGCTTTTGCAAGTTCTACCTCAGACTAGAGAATTCGAACAGGTTGATGGTTTTACAGCTGAACCCTTACTCGAACAAGATTACTCGCCCGTCCCTGGTTTAATTCATAAATATCAGTCTCGGGTTTTGCTCGTCTTAACGCAGGCTTGCGCCATACACTGTAGATACTGTTTTAGACGTAATTTCCCTTATTCAGAGCACCAGCAATCTCGCAAACAATGGGACAAGGCTCTGGCTTACATTCTGGAAAATAAGCAAATTAATGAGGTCATTCTAAGTGGTGGCGACCCACTAAGCTTGCCTGATAAATACCTATCCGATTTGTTACATCGTATTGATTCTATCGCGCACATAAAAAGGATACGTATTCATACGCGAATGCTCCCTAGCCTGCCGCAACGAATTAGCGATCCCTTTATCGAGATTCTCAAGACACTCAACAGCAATATTGTTTTTGTTGCGCATTGCAATCATGAGAATGAATTGGGTGACGACACGGCAATTGCATTTAGAAAACTCAAAGCCGTCGGCGTTACCTTACTCAACCAATCAGTATTGTTAAAAGACATAAATGATAACGCAGGCATCCTGCAAAATTTGTCAGAAAAGCTATTCGATCAAGGCGTATTGCCCTACTACCTTTTCACCCTCGACAAAGTAGATGGCGCAGCACATTTTGATTTGAGCCGAGAAAAAGCCAAAGAGATTTACAAGCAGTTATCCTCCTTGCTACCTGGGTTCCTACTTCCCAAACTCGCTGAAGAATGTCCGG
>NZ_LWFI01001072.1:0-1116 GCF_001635735.1 Oleiphilus sp. HI0067 | reverse complement strand
TGGTAACGATTTTTAGTCAAAAACTCACTAAAACTAAGCATGCAGGATAAGCAGGGAAGGCGCGAGCAAAGCGTTAATGACAAAGGGTAAATAATGAAAGTATCAATATTTGGGACAGGGTATGTCGGGCTAGTGACCGGCGCGTGTTTGGCTGACATGGGGCACGATGTTATTTGTGTTGATGTCGATGAGAGTAAGGTTGAAAAGCTCAATAACGGCGTTATTCCAATTTACGAACCTGGTCTTGAAAGCATTGTTAAGAATAATTTTGCTGCGGGTAACTTGAAGTTTACGACAAAAGCGGAAGAGGCCATTGCGTTTGCTAAGTTGCAGTTCATCGCGGTTGGTACTCCTCCCGATGAAGACGGTTCTGCAGATCTGCAGTATGTATTGGCGGTGGCTGAAACGATTGCGACCCATATGCAAGACGAAAAAATCGTGATCGATAAGTCTACAGTACCCGTCGGTACGGGCGATAAAGTGCGTGCGAAAATTGAGGGTGTGCTCGCGGAGCGCGGCGTAGAGATTGATTTTGATGTGGTTTCTAACCCAGAGTTCCTGAAAGAAGGTGCTGCTGTAGGCGATTTCATGAAGCCGGACCGAATTGTCATTGGTTGCTCGAAAGAGTCGTCTGAAGCACCAATGCGTGAGTTGTACGCGCCGTTTAATCGTAACCATGACAAGATTCTGTTCATGGATGTTCGATCTGCTGAGCTCACGAAGTATGCGGCTAACGCAATGCTGGCAACCAAGATTAGCTTTATGAATGAAATGGCAAATTTGGCTGAACGACTTGATGCAGATATTGAAAGCGTGCGTTTAGGGATCGGCTCTGATCCGCGCATTGGCTTTCAGTTTATTTATCCTGGCGCCGGCTATGGTGGTTCATGTTTCCCTAAAGACGTGCAGGCTTTAACACGTATCGCACGAGATGCTGGATATGAATCAGAGCTTGTGCAGTCTGTAGAGAATGTGAATAACCGCCAGAAGCATCGTTTGTTTGAAAAACTCAGTGCTCATTTTAATGGTGAGCTAGCAGGTAAAACGATTGCAGTTTGGGGCTTGGCCTTTAAACCAGAAACGGATGACATGCGTGAAGCGCCATCGCGTTGTCTG
>NZ_LWFI01001071.1:0-1265 GCF_001635735.1 Oleiphilus sp. HI0067 | reverse complement strand
AGTGACTTAAGCGTATTTACGAACGCCTGCTCTTGCTTGGCATACACGGCATATACTTTTCTACCAAAACCTGTGACAAGTTTTGTACCGAGTTTTCGATAGAACCAGTCAAAATCAAGGCTAATGGTCTCGGTACGCTTCATCATGGGTAGCAAAAGAAAGAAAGCTAGCCCAGCAAATAGTAGTAACTGAAACTGAGTTACTAAATGATCTGCCGTGTAAGGCTCGTAATCCACAGGATAAGGAAGAAGGTCATATAAAGGCTGCGGGAATACGCCTAAGGCGATACATAAAAATGCAAAGATAAACATCGCAAACTGCATGTTCTTCGGTGACTCTTCTGGTCGTAAACCGGAATCTTTCTGGAAGAATACAAACCAAGGATACTTGACGCCGGCATGTAAAAATACACCTGCAGAAGCCGCAGCGAGTAAGAACCACACCCATGTGATGTGCTCATAGGCTGCAGAGGACGAGATCATTGATTTGGAGACAAATCCCGAGGTAAATGGGAAAGACGAGATCGCTAACGCACCGATAATCCCATACAGTGTCGTAATCGGCATGCTATGGAACAGCCCGCCCAAATCGCTACAGCGACGCTTGCCTGTACGGTATAACACCGCGCCAGCCGTCATGAGAAGTAAGGCTTTGTATACGATATGAGCAAAGGCATGAGCTGCTGCTCCGTTCAACGCCATTTCAGTACCGATACCGATACCCGTGATCATGAAACCAACCTGATTAACGATACTGTATGACAGAATTCGTCTTGCATCATTTTCAAGCAGAGCATAAATGATGCCGTAGAAAATCATAAAGCATCCGATTGGAATCAATACACTTGTACCAGGGAACGCAATAAGCAGCGTAAATACCGCTGTTTTGGTTGTGAAGGCAGAGAGAAAGACCGAGCCACTCGGGCTTGCTTCAGGATATGCATCTGCAATCCACGCCGAGAAAGGTGGCGCGCCGGCGTTGACCAAGAAACCGATTAATATCAGCCATTGAGCAGGTCCAGCTAACTCAAGCGCGGTAAATTCGGTAGATCCTGTTTCATGGATATGCCACAGAATACCTGCCATCAATATGACGCCGCCAAATAAATGCATAAACAAATAACGCATACTGGCTTTGTATGCGGAGTTTGTTGCGCCAGCCCAGATCACTGCGGTAGAGCCAATTGCCATTAACTCCCAATAAATAAATACGCTGATCAAGTCGCCAGAAGAAGTCACCCCGATTGCGCTACCGGCGTATAAAAA
>NZ_LWFI01001070.1:0-1233 GCF_001635735.1 Oleiphilus sp. HI0067 | reverse complement strand
GATTGCCACGCAGAATATAGGCTTCATCTTTTGCTTCGTCTCACCAACGATGATTAGCGGAATCATCGCAATAAAGGAACCTACTAATACGAGTAAATACAACCACCAATGTTGCTCACTCGACAAGCCCACACTATCAACCAAGGACACAGGGATAGCGATAAACATCGCAGTTAATACAAGGTGTAAGACCAAGATCCCAAAATCGAGTCGCAACAATTCTTTATCTTTCAGCACATCAAGAATCTGATCTGAAAATACGCGGGTGTCACGATGTCTGGTGCGAACCGCGGGCGTTGGAATGGACACTTTTGTCCAGATCAATGCGAATGCCGCGAGCGCTGCCGTTAACCAAAATATCGCCTGTAACCCACCCAGCTTCGCGACTAAAGGACCAAGGATGAGCGCAATGGTGAAACTTACGCCAATCGACATACCGACGAATGCCATTGATTTCGTGCGACTCTCCACGCTTGTTAGATCACTTAACAGGGCCATGATGACCGCGGCTATCGCACCTGCACCTTGAATAAACCGGCCGATGATCACGCCATATATCGATTCACTTAATGCGGCTACCACGCTACCAAGGCAAAAGATCACTAAACCTATATATAAAAGCGGCTTGCGCCCATAACGATCAGAGAGCGCACCAAATGGGATTTGTAAAAGCGCCTGACTGAGACCATAAGCTCCAATAGCCAAACCGATTAAAGCGGGCGTTGCACCGTGCAAGTCATTTCCGTATAAAACGAAAACAGGCAATACCATAAATAAACCAAGCATCCGTGTGGCGTACAGCATCGCCAAAGACAAAACGGATTTACGCTCAATTGAATTCATAAAATAAACATCAAAACATTAGAAAGGGCGCGTATTCTATCACCAAAGAATGTGAAGTTAAGCGCTTTACTGTCCGACAAAATCATTTTATTAATGCCCTAACAAGATGTTTCAGCGCTATAATTGCATGTTTTGGCGTCACGAAGTTTCAACATGGAAAACATTACTGTCCGCGGAGCGCGAACTCATAACTTAAAAAACATTGATTTAGAGATCCCTCGCGACAAATTAATAGTAATTACAGGCCTGTCTGGTTCAGGCAAATCATCACTCGCTTTCGATACGCTTTATGCAGAAGGCCAGCGCCGATATGTCGAATCACTCTCGACATATGCGCGTCAGTTTTTATCCATGATGGACAAGCCCGAAGTTGACCATATTGAAGGTTTA
>NZ_LWFI01001069.1:0-1161 GCF_001635735.1 Oleiphilus sp. HI0067 | reverse complement strand
GTCGTTCTCATGAAGGCTTAGGTTTTAGGTTTGTACTTATCGCGTCAACTTCTAGGTGCTATGGGTTGTTCTATTCGTCATGAGTCATCATCAAAGGGTGTGACATTCTTTCTCTCTTTCCCCTTGCAAACTGATAACAATGAACCCGAAGAAATACTTGAATATTTGTCTGAAGGCCTGCAAAGCGAGTTGGCAAATGATCATGTTGTTTCCTATAAGGGCAAGCGATGTCTTATTGTTGATGACACGATGGATAATCAAGTGTTGATTGAGTTTGCCATGGCTGACCTTGGGTTTGATTGTGATACGGCAGATAACGGAGAGATCGCTGTTGAGAAGGTGCGCGCTGAGCAGTATGACATTGTTATGATGGATATGCAGATGCCTGTTATGGATGGTGTAACGGCAACGCAAAAGATTCGGAATGAGCTAGGCATCGCTGATTCGGAGCTGCCTATTGTGGCCATTACCGCGAATGATTTAGACGAGCATCGGCAGCAATGTTTTGATGCTGGAACGAATGACTTCTTAACGAAACCTCTTGATAACGAGAAGCTTAAGTCAGTTCTGTTAAACTTGCTCACAGATCAATAATTTTGCTGCTGGGCTGTAAAAAGGTTTAATAAATTAAAAAAATGTGCACTTCCGTGCAGGCAGTCTCTTTAGTAAGCCGTTCTACTACTGCTCAAGTCCTCAAAATTGTTTATACTACCGCCCCTTTTTTAAGCGTGACTAGTTAGCGCTAGAAAGTTTTCGTCTGTTTTTCAGTAAGAAGGTGTTTGATGCCAATCTATGAGTATGCTTGTAAGTCGTGTGGCTTTCAGAAAGACGTACTTCAGAAATTAAGCGATGAACCGTTAACAGCGTGTCCAGAGTGCAATAACGAAACGTTTTCCAAGCAGATTTCTGCGCCGGGATTCCGGTTGTCGGGCGGCGGCTGGTATGAAACAGATTTTAAAACTGGCAAAAAGAAGAATTTAGCGGGTGATGCTGGAAAAAGTTCGTCATCTAGCTCATCAAGTAGCGATAGCGCTGCATAACGGTATTAGTAAGAATATAATTAGGACAGGACTATGCGCAGTCAATATTGCGGTCAAG
Source organism: Oleiphilus sp. HI0067 (assembly GCF_001635735.1). Lineage (NCBI taxonomy): Bacteria > Pseudomonadati > Pseudomonadota > Gammaproteobacteria > Oceanospirillales > Oleiphilaceae > Oleiphilus > Oleiphilus sp. HI0067. The sequence continues at coordinate 63 of NZ_LWFI01001069.1, read as the reverse complement.
TAACAGAAGAATTGATCGGACAAGAAGTTACCATTTGTGGTTGGGTTCATCGTCGTCGTGACC
>NZ_LWFI01001068.1:0-2392 GCF_001635735.1 Oleiphilus sp. HI0067 | reverse complement strand
AAACGTCATAATGACTTATTTCCAATTCAACTCGACATCGGACTAGACAGCTCAGGCATCAAACTCCCTAAGGGTATTATACAAGGACAGGGAATGCGCTCGCTCGTTCATGAGATGTTGGGCAGTTATTCAAAATTTGATAGCTTCGATAGTCTCGCAATTCCTTATCGAGCCGTTGCAGCGGATCTGGAAACTGGTGAACAAGTCATTCTTTCAAGGGGTGATTTAGCGCAAGCAATGCAAGCATCGATGTCTATACCTGGGGTACTCAGACCGACTGAAATCGACGGTCGCATTTTAGTTGACGGCGGCATCGCGAATAACTTGCCAATCAGTGTTGCAAGACAAATGGGCGCAGATATCGTTATTGCCGTAGATATCGGAGCACCAATTCTTAAACGCGAAGAAATCGACTCTAGCGTTGCTGTGCTTGGACAAATGTCGAACTTCTTAATGATGTCAAACCAAGCTGAGGCACGATCAACACTCACAGAGCGAGACATCCTTATTCGTCCTGATCTGGGGAATATGGGTGTACTTGATTTTGACGCTATGACTGATGCACTAGAAGAAGGTTATCAACTCGCCACAGAGGTCTTTTCGAAGCGCTCAGACATTCAGTTATTGCGCGATTCAATAGCAAGAAAAACACAAGAAGAAAAAGATCAAATTCACCAGATACGCTTAATTAATAATACTCGCCTAGCTAATAAGTACTTACTTGAAAGGATGCAACTGGATGGGCCTCCACCTTTCACACGAGAACAAATAAACAAAGGCATTGAGCGGCTTCTAGGACAAGGTACGATCGCTCTGATTACTAGCTCAATCGAGATTGTTAATGATGAAGAACAACTCATTTTAACTGTGAACGAAAAAGAATGGGGACCAGGATACCTGGACTTTCAATTCAACTTCGAGGACAACTTTCGTTCTTTCAGTTTATTCGAAATTGGCACTGCGTGGCGCTATACCAACTTGAACCCATATGGAGCGGAATGGACAAATGCCGTTGAATTCGGTACAGAAAAACGGCTTACGAGCGACATCTATTGGCCCTTAAATACCAGTGGATACTTCATTCAAGCGCGAACTGAAATTGCGCGAGAAATTTCAACCTACTCTGATAACAATCAAAATTTAGGAGAGCTTACTCGCTCCTATCAAAACACAAAGGCTGGCATTGGCTACGAATTTAGCGACAATTTTGACCTCCTACTTGGCCTAGAATTTGAAAACGGCCGCGTTAAAGTGCCTGATCCCTTACAACAAATAATTGGTGCTTCCTCGGTAAGATATGACAGCGGAGCCGCATTCATAAAAACTGAATACGACAACCAAAATAATCCCAACTTTACCCGCAACGGCTGGAAGGTTAGTGCTACAGGCAAACGCAGTGAATCAAACGCCTTCGGTTTTAAAGAATACGTAGATCAAGTCGAAATACAGATTCAAACGGCTTTTTCATTTGGCTACCACAGTATCAAACCAACCATCAAAGTTGGTAGCACCTTTGCCAATCAAGGCAATCTGCAATTCAGTGGGTTTGAACTAGGCGGTTTCTTGAATTTATCGGGCAATGACCGAGATTTTATTGCTGGTCCACATATGCGTTTTGCTCGATTAGTCTATAGCTATGAACTTGCCGCCAATAGTTTCGGAGGAACCAAACTCCCTCTATACATTGGTGCGTCATACGAAGCAGGTAATGTTTGGGACAATCGAGCTGACATAAGTATCAAAGATCTCATCTCTAGTGGCGCGGCGTTTTTCGGTTGGGACAGTCCCATTGGGCCCGCGTTCTTGGGCTATGGCATCTCAGAAAACAGTCAAGAGAGCCTATATGTATCTCTTGGCAAAGGGCTGTAAGTGACTTAGAAAGACCGGGAGCAGAGTGAATATACTCTGACTTCAATATTTAGTCTTCAATAGCTAATCACCACCTACATCGTCTCACCACCTGCAAGCACATATCAGCGAACTGATGCACGCCATCTTCATGAAACTCCAGCTTCAAACCACTCGACACGCCGTCACTTAAAACCAACGCAACACGGTTATTTTCGAGCAAATCTAACCTAATGCTGCGCGCATAAGGATATTTCTGAGCCTCGGAAACATGCTCAGAGTGACGTTCAACACTCGTCTCGCTGCTCTCTAAGTGCGCTTGACGGTATTCGTCGAGTGTTTGTTGTTCGACGGATTGTTCAGACCTAGCGTTTCCATCTCGATTCGTCGTTTCAGAAGTCTGAGTTTCTGACACCTTTTGGAGTATCTTCTCCGTTTCATAGTGCGCGGCCACTGCTGAGTTGAGAGATTGAATCAGCCGCAAGATCGACCTGCGGCTTAACCACCAAGAAGGGTAACGCACTTCTTGGTGACTGAGAAACAA
>NZ_LWFI01001067.1:0-1293 GCF_001635735.1 Oleiphilus sp. HI0067 | reverse complement strand
TTTATTGGTACCGAGCTCCATTCTGGCGGGAAATGATAAAGTGCAAATATAGAAATGAACGGTGTAGATATGACAAGTGCCCAGCATATAACTCTCCAGCCACCGATTTCTTTCGACAATAACCCTCCGACAGAATAGCCAATAGCTGCACTCAATACGGCGAAAAATAGCGCAATATCACCCCAATGAAGAGCATTAGCGCCATTAAGTACTGAATAAATAACGACTAGCATGCTTCCTAAAACACTTGTAACCCAAAATCCAAATGATGGTTTTTCATTGGATATCACGACTCCAACAATAGCAGTTGCTAAAGGTAGTATTGCTAGTACAACCCCTCCATGTGACGCAGGAACAGTTTGCATTGCAACGGATGAAAGAACAGGAAAACCGACGACTACGCCCAGTGCAACAATAATTAATTTGTATAGCTGTTCTTTTGAAGGGACAGATTGCCTCGTTATGATGAGTAATAATGCCGCAAAAATACCAGCCACGGTAGCTCTACCGAGGCCTATGAACATCGGAGAAAAATACTCTATTACGTAGCGCGTGACAGGCAATGTCAAACCAAATGAGAGAATACCAATCAGACCGTATAACATCCCTTTTGAATCATTATTCATATTTCTCGCTTAGATTTGGTGATAACGGCAGAAGTGAAATAAAATGCACGACAGGGCATGAGAAACCGAATGCAGTACCCATTGAAAATCTCTATTTTCCTATTTGCTGTCGCAATGCAATGGATTGCAATTAAAATAATCTCCGAATATAACAGTCAGCAAATATATTGAATAAATTACGATTTTTTCGACATTCAGTTAGTGTGGATAAATCAGATGCCACAGAGAATTAAATCGTTGGATTGGAGACTAATTGAATAACCAATAGCGTACTGGATTTGCCGGACATTCAAATGGACCACACTCTACAAAAGTTGATAGGAGATTCACGCCCACAGTTGCAATAGTGAGCAAACATACCCAACGACCACAGATCGTAATTTCATATGTTTTTGACTGCCATTCCTCTTTCCATAAAATTAGCAATATAGCGACTCCGAGTACGGTCGCGCTAAACAAAACAAAAGCCCAAGTATAATAATGCATGCCAAAGATAGGACTGCCATAAGCGGGAGTGTCAGGAATAACATGTAAGGCCATCTGTCGAAGTGCCGCCGCCGCACCAAATATAGCTCCCAAAAGAATGACACCGTAATGACGTTGCTCAATCCCGTGCCTTACATTTAGCATAAATCCAAACATAACCATTACAAAGCCAATACGTTGA
>NZ_LWFI01001066.1:0-21092 GCF_001635735.1 Oleiphilus sp. HI0067 | reverse complement strand
ATTCGCGTGGTGGGGCTACTGCACAGACGTCAAGCATCACGATTACCGGCACGAATGATGCGGCGACGATTAGTGGCGTGTCGACAGGACAAGTGGTTGAAGATAGTGGTCAATTAACAACCGGCCAATTACATATCGTTGATAAAGATGATGGCGAGTCTAGCTTTAAACCAGAAACGATTGTGGGCACATTTGGTACTGCACATATTGATGTAAGTGGTCACTGGACTTATGTGCCAGATAATATCAAATCACAGTCATTATCAGGGGGGCAGGTCGAGCACGAACTACTGACTGTCCATAGTGCGGATGGTACAGCACATCAGCTAAATATCACCGTAAAAGGCACTAATGATCTTCCTGTAATAATAGGCGCTAGCACTGGCGCTGTAATAGAAGCGGGCGATGGTTCCAGTGGCAATGCCGATGCCACTGGAACGTTAAACGTAACCGATCCAGACATGGGCGATACCCCCAGCTGGCAAGTGGTTCAGGGGCAGGGCCGCTATGGTCAGTTGAGTATTGATCAACAGGGACAGTGGCATTATCAACTGGACAATACAAGCCATGCGACGTATACCCTAGCAGCTAATCAACAGGTAACAGAGCACTTTACTGTCACGGCCACAGACAGCAGCGGCACACCGGTACAGCAAACGATAACGATCGACGTGACGGGCACTAACGATGCGCCGGAGATCACCTCTATTACAGCTCAAGCAGCACATGAAGGCGATACGACACTAACAAAAGGGATAATTTATGTCGCAGAGCACGATAACCACGACCGAGTTAGCTTTTCTTCCCCGAGTGTCGACGGTTTTGTACTCCAGCAGAATGGGAAATATAGTTTTGATCCCAGTCACAGCAGCTACAATCATTTAGCCCAAGGCGATGTGCAAACAATTACAATTCCGGTAACTCTTACAGATTTGGCTGGAGCTAGTGACACGAAAAATCTTGTCATCACCTTAACCGGGACTAACGATGCGCCGGTGTTAGATCAGATTCAAGCGCAAAGTGTTACGGAAGACGGCCAAGTGCTGACCGGTCAGTTAACGTCAACTGATACGGATGACCATGACGTTGCGCATTATAGTGTATTGCAACAAACCGACGGATTTACCCTGCATGCAGACGGTAGCTATAGCTTTGATCCGGGCCATGCGAGTTACCAACACCTAGCGGCAGGTCAAGTTCAAACGCTGACAATACCCGTTGGTGTAGTCGATCAAAGCGGTGCGACTGACACGCAGAACTTAACCATTACCGTGCACGGAAAAGATGAGTATACCCCACCTGTCATCAGTATCGATATTGACATTGCCAATGGTGGTCTGGTTCCCCAAGCAGGCATTATTGGCGGGCCTTCCGTAGCTAGCTATGAATATGACTTAGATATTTCTGTCCATAAAAATCCAGGAGAAACTATAGACAGTATCGCTCTAACACATCTACCCAATGGTGTAGCTCTCATCTATGACAATGGCCACTCGGTACCGCAAAGCCACAATAGCTATCAAATCGATCCGGCACTCAGTGACCAACTAAAACTGATCTCTGATCATGCGCTTACCGCGACCAATTCAGGTTTTGAAACTACCGTTGTCACCACAGATACTGGCAGTGGTTTACAAGCGACTTCCGTCATCGATGCTCAGGGACAAGTTCAGGTCAGTACTGTTAATTCGGTTACCCACGATGAGTCTATCGATAATAATGAACTATTGAATGAATTTACCATTGATGATCAGCAAATGACTGCATCGTTAGTCGCAGAGCAGTTTGAATATTCATTTAGCGATGAACCTCTTCTTAACTTTTCTGCAGCTCATGAACAGCTTCAGGAAGAAAATAGCTCAGACAGAACAGATCAGAAATCTCTTGATACTTCAGAAGAGCGCGCCGCTACTGTTCTTGGTGGAGCCTCTGAAAATGAGGCAAACGATGCTTTACAAACCATGATTGAAGAACATCTAACAGCCCACCACAAGACTAAGGTAAAAGACGAAGCAAACATTGCAACGAAGAGTGGCGATAGTGAGCATTCTGATGGCGCTCAGAGCCAAACGGACCTTGCTGTAGACGGCACAGAACCAGACGAGTCAGTGGGTGGCAGTTCAAGCTCACATTTAGATAGTTTAGTGGCCAAACCCGATGATGATAGTTTGCCGCCGATATAGTGATTAAAGATTGCGTGACAAAAAGATGCCAACTCGGTCATGCCGGACTTAATCAGGTATCAGGTTGACGCGTTAGAGTTTGAGATAACAGAATTAAATAGCAGTTCAGAGGACTAAATGACGAATCAGCAGGATAATAATTCTCAGATGGAACAGTGGGATACTGGCTCGCCAGAGCGCACGCATTTTGATCCTTTGCTCGATAGCTTAGTCATAGTTTCAAAACTCTATGACAAACCAAGCACAGCAACAGCATTAAGTGCAGGCCTTCCCCTCGTCGAGAACAAGCTAACCACTACCCTGCTCCCGCGTGCCGCAGAGCGTGCAGGCTTGTCTACTCGCATGCTAAGCCGCGAACTCGATTCAATTGTTCCAGAGGTATTGCCTGCCATAATGTTACTTCACAATGGCAATGCGTGCGTACTGAATCATATCGACAAAGATTCCAATCAAGCGACCATTATTCGACCTGAAGCAGGCTTGGGTGAGGAAAAGCTTGATCTCGAGACCTTGAATGAGTTTTACACCGGATTTTGCTTTTTTATCAAACGCGAATACCAATTCGATAAAGAACGTAAACTGGTGACCGGAGAAGCCGGTAAACATTGGTTCTGGGATACGCTCCGACTGTCATTCCCTATTTACCGTGACGTCATCATAGCATCGGTATTGATTAATTTATTTGTTCTCGCAAGCCCATTTTATGTTCGCAATGTGTATGACCGCGTTGTACCTAACTCAGCCTTTGATACTTTATGGGCATTCTCAATCGGTATCGGCATCATTTTCTTCTTCGACTTGGTGTTAAAGTTAATACGTACTTACTTTCTTGATGTCGCAGGTAGGAAATCAGATGTTATCTTATCATCTAAGATATTCTCGCACGTTCAGGCCTTAAAATTAGAGTACCGGCCTTCTTCAGTAGGCTCGTTTGCAAAAATGGTCAGTGAGTTCGAGAGCATCCGAGACTTCATCACCTCTGCAACGATGAGTACGCTCGTTGATATTCCATTTGTAATTATATTTTTGATTGCGATCTACATATTCAGCGGAAACCTAGTGATTGTGCCAATCGTCGCAGTACTCATTATTCTCATCATTACCATCGTTATTCGGCGCCCGGTCGATGAGTCAATCACGCATAGCTATGGTGCCTCGACCGTCAAGAATGGTTTGCTCATTGAAACCCTGAACGGTTTAGAGACGGTTAAAAGCAATCGTATGGAAGGCCTGAATCAGCGCAAGTACGAACAAAATGTCGGTGAAAACTCCTATTGGAGCAATCGCTCTCGCTTGTACTCAACCATCGGCACCAGCACCTCTGGTTTTGTTCAGCAAATGACGACTGTCGCTCTACTGATCGTTGGCGTATACGAAATCTCAAACCATGAACTAAGCATGGGCGGTCTGATCGCCGCAAGCATGCTGACTGGGCGCGTAATCGCCCCAATGGCGCAGGTAGCAGGTTTGATCGCTCGCTGGGGTCAAACTAAAGAGGCGTACGAGGGCATCGAGCGAATTATGCAAATGCCGGTTGAGCGTGAGGAAGACAAGCAATACCTACAACGCAACCACACCGAAGGACACTATGAGCTTGAAGGCGTAGGCATCACTTTCCCTGAACAAACAGTGCCGATCATTAAATCCGTCTCGCTTGATATTCCTGCAGGCAGTCGACTGGCGGTGATCGGTCGAATTGGCTGCGGAAAAACAACATTATTGCGCTTGTTAATGGGGCTCTATACACCGACCGAGGGCGTCATCAAATTGGATGGCATTGACATTCGACAACTGGATCCCAGCGATTTACGTTCTTTGATCGGATGTGTTGAACAACAACCGATGCTGTTTGCAGGGTCCATCCGCGAAAACATTGCATCCGGCACACCTTATGCGACTGACGACCAAATTCTAAAAGCCGCAGAGATGGCCGGCGTATTGGAATTTACCGCGACGCATCCAGAAGGATTAAATCGACAATGTGGAGAACAAGGACGCATGCTCTCAGGCGGGCAGCGTCAATGTGTTGCACTCGCACGCGCACTGCTTCGCGATCCAAAAATCTTAATTTTTGATGAACCAACTAGTGCACTAGATCAAGACTCAGAGCGACGTTTAATCACGCGTTTAAGCAAGCTCGCACCTGATAAAACAATCATCGTATTTACACAGCGTCTTGCAATACTGAGCTTGCTCGACTCGCTCGCGGTAATGGATGATGGTGAAATTCTAATGCACGGCGCCAAGCAAGAAATACTCGATCGCTTATCAGGAAAAATACCTGCACAAGATAAGTCCGATACTAAAGACGGAGGTGAAGCATGAGCACTAGTGATCACCTCAGCAAAAAACAATTGAAGAAGCTGCATCAAGAAGACTTAGATTTTATTACAGATGCCTCGCAAGGCGAGTTAATGCGTACGCCAAAAGTGGCGCAAATCACCTTATGGGTGTTGCTCGTCATGGTACTCGCGCTCATTGCTTGGGCTTATACATCGAGTATTGATGAGATTGTTCGCGGCCAAGGAAAAGCCATTCCGCTCAGTCATACACAAGTCATTCAAAATCTTGATGGCGGTATTATAAGCGCTATTCATGTGCGTGAAGGCCAAACCGTGGAAGCGGGTGATCTACTCATGGAACTAGATGCAACAACTGCCGGCGGCTCTCTCGCGCAATCAGTTGCAGAAACCTCTTCTTTAATCGCAGAAGAAATGCGTTTAGCGGCAGAGGTTGCCGGTACGGCACCTAATTTCACGGAAGAACAAATCAAACAGAATAAACGCTTCATCGAAACCCAAATTCAACTATACAAAGTTCGTCAGGAAGAACTACATAAACAAGTCGAAGACATTCATTTAAAAGCAAGCAAAGCCCGGCAAGAACTTGTTGCGGCGAACCAACGTCAACAAGATCAGCAACGACAAGTGCAGCTTGTTGAGCAGCAACTAAAAATGAATGAGCCTTTGCTAAAAATGGGGGCCGTATCTGAATCTGTGGTGCTCGATATTCAGCAACAATTGAGTCGTGCACAGTCTGAAGTCAATTCCACAAAAAATGAAATTCCTGAACTGAGATCAGAAATAGATCGCCTTCAAAAAGAAGAAGAAAGCGTTGTGGCAAGTTTTAAAGCCAAAGCCCAACAACAACTTTCTGAAGTAAGAACGCGCCTTGATATTGCGCGTGGTAAACAAACTGTGAGCGCTGCGAGCGTTGACCGAACTGAATTGCGCTCTCCGGTGGATGGCATTATCCAGACCTTGCACATAAATACGATAGGCGGGGTCGCGAGACCAGGCGCAGAACTTATCGACATCGTCCCTGTGGGTGATGAATTACTTGTCGAGGTGAAAGTAAAACCTAAAGACATTGGCTTTGTTCGCCGAGATCAGTACGCCAAAGTGAAAATATCGGCCTTCGATTTTGCTGTCTATGGCGGATTGGATGGCAAGGTCGAAACCATTTCTGCTGACTCAATTACGGACCAACGCGGAAATAGTCACTACCTTGTGAAAGTACATGTAGACCAAGCGTACTTTGATAACCCTAACGGGCGCTTGAACGTCATACCTGGCATGCAAGCAACGGTTGATATCAGCGTAGCTGAACGTTCAGTATTGGAATACATCATGAAGCCGCTGTTGCGGGCCTTGCAACGCTAGAGCTGCGCGGGAGTAGAACACTGGGTCAATATTTGACGCCAGTGTTACTAACCAAATGACAAACGAAACTAATCTAGTCGAAGAACACGAACCGTATTTTCAGCAGGTCCCGAACCGCTTTGTGGCGCACGTCTTTCTTGGAAGATAATGGCCGTTTGACCCTTCTCCGAATTAACATCGATAGCGAGTGCTTGATTATCCGTAGGAATATCTACGATAGCACTTTCATTTTCAAAACTCTGTTGAGAAACGATGCTGTTAGTCGATTGATCAAACAGACCGGTTTGTACTCGAAAATAGGCTACTCGAACTCGCGAAGTATATTGAGAGCAACTGCCCGCCCCAACATTGTCGGCGTCTTCACAAAGGCTCTCTTTGTACGCGATCGCCATATTGCCATTACCGGCGAAAGCCATATCTAGCGCATTTTGCGTGTAGCCTGCACTACCAACTAACCCTGCTTGCAATACCTGAGCATCATCTAATTGATAGCCTGCTTGATCCGCTCCCGAAAAATTAATACGTCTGATAATCGGTCTCTCATTACCATCTTTCGTCGCAAAAAATGCCCAGACCATATCGCCATCAAGTGCCTTAACAAGTCGCGCATTGCGCGCTGTATCGAAAGTCAGCCCGCCATTGATGATACTTGAAGCAAGTGTCGCTGGGTGCGCCCTATCAAGATTCTCATCAAGAATGAACAAACCCACCTGATCATTTGTCAGTTCATCGAAAGTCACAAACAATGCTGCTGAACCTGATGCTAATTCGACTTGGGGATTGGCATACTGATTCGTACCGGTAGTGTCTTGGGCAATAACCTTAGAAACATGACTGGTAATACCCGAAGCATTCGCTGAGATATTTGCCGCAACAATACGATCAAGCGTTACAGTAGAACCGTCGGTGTAACTTAGATTTTCTCCGAACACTAAGCCCGCTTTCAGAGTATTTGAAGAAAACTCCGCAGATAACGAAAGTGAACTGAATTGCTGAGCGCTCGCATTCAATTCAACACTTGGATCAATGTCCGAACACCGATCTTGATAGCTAGCAGAGCTGTTTGGTTTATAAGTCAAACACACATCGTAATTCGAATTTGACTGCACAATGTAAGCATAAACCGGATGCTCCTCCGAGCCATAATCCACGACTGTAGAGCCAAATAATTGAACATTATCAGTGTACGTCGAGCTGATCAATTCAGTGCCACTCATATTGAACGCACCTTGTTGCACCGTCACAGTATCAGTGCTCGAGGAACCCGATGTGAACGCAAAAGTACGAACGCCTTCATCAATAAAAGTCGCAACACTCGGTAGCACATTATCTAAGAATAAATTTGGTGGCGGTTCACTCCATTGCGCATTGTCGTATTCATAGGTGATGTCCTTGAAACCCTCTTGAGCACCATTATCCATCTCAAGCCTAAAAATAGCGGAGATATTGCCATCTTCATCGATAGAAATAGCCGGGCTATCAATACTGCGTGCCGTCGCACCTGTTTCAGCTAAGGTTTGCTCATCATGCCAAGCAGGACAGTTCGAGTTAGGATTATTCAACTCAGGATAAGAGGAACACTTTTGAATCGTGCCCGCAGAGCCTCCTCCGCCTCCACCGCACGCAACAAGCAATACTGAAGCAAGGCTTGCAGGAAGAATTTGGATAAGTCCTTTCGTCATAATCTCTCCGAGAGAGGCCTCGTAATACTAAGACCAAAAATGTGAATCATTGGGCGGAACGATACGATTTAGACATAAAAATGTAAATCCAACAAAATCAACTACTTATAAAAAAAATACATTGTCACAGAATTTTTATATTCAAGTGCGACTTTCTAGCGCAAAAAACAAACATCTACTATGCTGAATATAAATAAAAATTCCGCCAAACATCTGGCCGCGACATTATCAAGGAGTGATCCAAATATGCGACTTAGAGCGACGATCTGCATTCTCGTATCGAGTGTTGTCTCATCCTCTCTGGCTCACTCTAAAACCTTAGAAGAAACAACCTTCGAAGCACTACAAAGTAATCCTGAAATGTCGGTCGCTCTGCAAAGCTACTACGCATCGCGAGAAGACTTAGGCGCTGCGCAAGGAAACTTTCTACCAAGCTTAGATTTAAGCGCTGACACTGGGAAAGAAGATATCGATCGACAAGGCGTTGGTGAGACCAATCAAACGCGAACCCAAGCAAAGTTACAGCTCACTATTCCTGTATTTCGCGGCTTTGCGAATGTGAGCGAACATGATCGCGCTGACTTCGCGATGCAAGCAAGTTATTACCAAGCCTTGGGGCAAGCAGAACAAACTTCTCTATCGATCGCTAAAGCCTATACCGATGTTTTAAATGCACGCGATGTCGTGCGCTTATCAGAAGAGAATTTAAAGCGGCATGAAGAAACTTTTGAACTTGTTAGTGCACGAAAGAAACAAGGCGTTTCTAACAAAGCTGATTTGACCCAAATGAAAGGACGTCTCGCACGCGTCAAAGCCAATCTACTTTCCGCAAAGAATAACCTGCGTGATGCCGAAACCGTCTTCGCGCAATTGACAGGCGAACGCCCGGCCACCCTGATTCGTCCAGAAGTCGATCAAGCTTACATCCCCGAGAGTAACGAACGTGCTCAAACCTTAGCGTTGAACAATAATCAAAGCTTAATTGCGAGTCGCTTAAACGTGCAATCCGCTTCCGCCAATACAACGGGGCTAAACTCGCATCTTTATCCTGACTTAGATATCGTCGCTGACCGCAGATGGAAAGACGACGTTTCGGGGTTTGATGGCGAAGAAAACGAGTGGCGAGTTCTGCTAGAAATGAATTGGAACCTCTATCAAGGTGGATCCAACGCATCACGACAGAAAAAAGCACGTTATGAAGAAGAAGCTGCACGAATGCGCTCAAACCGTGTTTACCGAGAAGTTCAAGCAAATGTTGACGCCTCGTGGGATGCTTATCTAACCCTCAAGCAAACACTTATTCACCTAGAAGACTACGTCAATCAAAGTGAAGAAAGTGCCACTCTTTACATGGCTCAATTTAAGGCAGGTAGGCGAACATTACTCGATTTGCTTGATGCACAAAATGAGGTGTTTGAAGCAAAAAAACAGTACTTGGCTGCCGATTACGAATACATCTATACACAATATAGAGTCATAGCGAGTATGAGTTATATTCTCGACGCATTACGCGTAAATGTTGAAGGTTCTCTCGCTCAAGAAGATTCATAGCCAACGATCAATGAGGATCAAAAAATGTACTCACGATGCTTACTCTTCATTTGTTATTTCTCATTAATCGCATGCGCTCATCACAGTACCGAAAACACTGAGGACAACCAAGAGTTCGGTTCAGGCTTACCATCAAAACATGCTGAAACCGCTCCTGAACCCTACAAAGTTGAGCCCTTTCTAAAAGAACATAAGACTCTAGATGACCAAGACGACGATGGTGTCATCGATCAAAGAGATCAGTGCGATAAGAAAAGCACAAATGCCGTGATTGATAACGAAGGTTGTGTTGAGTCTTACAATGAAATTCAAAGCATCGATTTGGGTATTCAGTTCGCGAGTAACAGTGCCGAAATTTCGAAAGAGTATTACCCAGTTATTGAAAACCTTGCGAAAACCTACAAGCAAAATCAGAAATTCATGCTTCTCATAGAGGGGCATACAGATAGCACTGGCTCTCCCTCCAGCAATCTAACACTGTCTAAAAAACGAGCCGATGCTGTTGCGAATGTTCTCATCAAGCAATATCAGATCGACTCCCAAAAAATACTTACCGCTGGGTTTGGCGCGGATCAGCCCATTGCCTCGAACGCATCAAAAGAGGGGCGACAACAAAATCGACGAATGATCGCGCACTTAATCACACAAGAACGCGTTATCGCGAAGCAATATGATATATGGACTATTGAGCTTGGTTCATCGAGCAAATCATCGACAAAGCAATTTAACGCCATCTAATCTTCCCTACTCTTCCTCTCTTTTTCAGACTCTTTTTCCTTCTCTTTCACCTTCTTATTTAGACCTCCAAATCACAATTGTTTGCCTTTTGCCTCACGTAACAACGATCAGATCTCGTTAACATAGCGTTACATTAAGGTAAATTTCGTATCACATTATTATTATAGCGAAGAGGTCGCTGCAGTGTTTTCAGTAGTGGAAGTAACAGGTCCAGTATTTTATATGGATTGGACAGGACGTCGCGTAGAAATTAGGGAGCAAGACAGCTTAACCAAGGACGACTTAGTCTCAAGCCTATCGAAACAGAGCATTACCTTAAAAAATACTGCCGGTCAGCGTTTCACTCTTGATACTGATACACCTCGTTCCGTGGAACAACTCATCAACCAGAGTTCTGCTGAGAACAAACGCAACTCGCTTCAGGCTTTAAAACATCTAGAAATTCTTAACAACGAATACAAAGGTACGATGATTTCAGACGAAGGCATCGGTGCTTATGGTCAATTTAAACGCTTGAATCAAAGCACTTCTATGCAAGCTCAAGAATATCAGGGCCGTTTCGGCTCACTGATTGTGTTTGCTACAGGAGAATGGTTCTACCACTTTGATGAAGCTACTCTTGATGGCATCAAGCTTAGCGAAGGCGCACGACAAACTGATGCTTTTACCATCAGTGTTCAAACGCGTGACTTAGATATCGACTTTGCCTTCGATATAAAACTTCAAGGTTCTGAAGACATTCCTGAGATCGTCGAAACACAACTTGAGATGTTAGAACAACACGAGAAATCAGTTGAAACGAACGTTGTTGCTGAAAACGAAATCATGTCAATGATCGATGAGTTGCTCACAATCAACTAAGAACAATACGCTCAAATTACTAAATGCGAAGCAAATGAACTGTCTGCTTCGCCATTCCCTCCAGTTTAAAGCTTTAGCTTGAGGACCTGCCGCCACTCTGAGCAGGAATAAAGCTCTCGGTTTAGCCATCGATTCCGTAAACCTTGAATAAAAATAAAATATTAACGGACGAACCATTATGAAGATTTCTCGCATAGTTGCGGCAGCTAGTATTAGCTTGTCTGCAACAATTCCGTTTGGACAAGCCACTGCGCTCAGACTTTAGCTTCGACATTTGCTGAATGTTGTTCGACACCTTCGGTTGTGCCAACACCATAATCACAATCATTAGAACCATGATCGTTAGTGGTGCAATCACCAATACGCCACCAACCAAATAGATAATGAACAAGAACAAAAACAAAAACAAAAACAAAAACACGAAAGGTAGATCTACAATCGCCGTAATAGTCATTGAATTAAGAAAGTCTCGAACCCCATCGAAGTCTTGAAATTGTTTAGCGAAAGTACCAATGGAATTCGGCGTGCTCTCGCTTTTAGAGGCCATTACGTTCTGCAGGATGCGGGTCAATAAAAACGTATCAATGTGCTGACCAATTTTGTCCGTCAACATGGGTCGAGAAGACTTCAAAATCCAATCAAAGATCAGACCGATGGTGACGATCGCGGTGAGTACCCATAAGGTATTAAGGGCTAGATTGGGCACAACTTTGTCGTACACGTTCATCGTGTAGAGCGGTATAAATAAAGCGACTAAATTAATGACAACCGAAGCCAATACCGCATCGCGATAAATGGTCTTATGTTTCACAACTTCTTTGACGATCCAGTTATCACAGAAACTCTTTGATGGTTCGAGCTCTCCCGCGTCATCGCTTTTGAATTCAACATAGAATTGCGCCAAGGGCGAAAACTCAATGAGTTCTTCAGCTGAAAGATATTTTCGGTACGTTGCTTAATATCAAACACTCGCCAGTGGCCTGGCGTATATTCAAGAATCACTAATGATACCTTGTTTTCACCGACTAGAAGCAGAGACAGTAAGCCGAGTAAGTCATCAACCCCTTTCTCGTGAACTTTGCTAGTGGGTGTAAAAGTAAGATGGTTAATGCGTGCGAGCTCATTGAGCTGCTCTATCGAAACACTTTGAAGAGGTTCTTCACTGTCTAACTGATGTGCTTCTTGGTGATAATCAAAGTATCCAAGCGAACAAGCTACAGAGTCAAACGCTGCACGATATGATAACTCAAGACTAGAAGCATCTGGTGTACTAGCCCCTAAAGCCTCTGCTTCTTGCTCAGAGACAGTCATCACGTGACCCAAGGACTACTTAGCCTGAGTATCGATCTGTTCTGTTTTCTCTGATTCTGACTCATTATTGTCATCCATCCTAAACTTTCCATTCTTTTGTATTAAATTCCAAAAGTAAGATCAGTTTCAGGATACTTTTTCGCACTACGCCTTATCTGCGAAAATATGCATCAAAACAATTGGTTGGCTGCTTACAGGCGGGCCTTCATATAATTTTGATGCAATTCAAGTTTAGATTTTTAGGATTTCAAGTTATTTCAAACTACATAACAAATTTACAAAATCGGTTGCAAAGCCGCTTGTAATTAGGTGATCCATCTAACGCCGATAATCGTGCGTTGACCACCTAACTCGTGGTTTTGTCTTTTTTCGCTTGCATAATTAGAGCGACCTCTAAGCCAATCACAACCAGTGATAACACTAAGAACCACCAAACAAATGCTTCAACGAAAGCAATGATGCCGACCGCGACAAATAGGTAAAAGCCTACGACGGCATAGCGGTAGTGCAAGCGCAGACCATCTGTAAAAACAGTAAGCGCTAAGATCAAAAAGCTAACGAGAGCACCCTGAGAAGGATCGAGACGTCCTGCATCCATAAACAAATAGACCATGACCAGCGCTGTAAATCCGCCTATCCAATGCCCAGCATGGTGCATCACATAGACTTTCCCATCGCTTTTCAGCGCCAAGAAAGTAAACAAAATGGCAAGAAAAACGAAGATTCCCATCCAATAATAAATACTCGTTTCAACAGAAACCTCAGTAATCACAACACCGATAATCGATAACACTAGAATCAGGATGGGGGAAAACCAATGACGTGTTTGACGCTCTTCCATTGCTCACTCCTCGTTATAAAAACCAAGACAGTAAAGTCTAAATTTCGCTTAAATCAATACCAGATATTTCTGCGTTGACCGATGCCAAAACGCTGGAATATTCCTCAATTAATCGATCAATATCGCTTTCACATTTCGTTTGAATCGCTGCTTCTAGATCATTTAATAGCGACTCAAGGTTCTTAGCTCCAATGGCGCCAGCAAGACGTTTAACAGTATAGATTAGCCGCAAACTATTCATTTCATCTTTTTCTATACGTTTTTGATCTAGGGCGTAGACACCGTCTTCACAGCAGCGCTGAAACTGCATGAGAATCCGACAATAAAGATGTCGATTGCCATGCAATGCTGTCAATGCAGCATTCGCATCAATCATGTTCTTGGTATCAGATTTTGGTTTGGCGAAAGATTCATCATTGCCGATCGAGGTTTTAAGAGAATGCTCTTCGATCTTTTGCAGTAAGTCTTCAAGAACAAAAGGCTTGGTTAAGAAGTCCGTCATACCGACTTCAAGACAACGCGCTTTGACGTCTATCGCAGCGTTGGCAGTCATGGCGACAATGGCTAGCTGCTGCGGATCGAAAGATTCTCTGATTTTTAAAGTGGCACTATAGCCATCACAAACCGGCATTTGCAGATCCATCAGCACTAAGTGATACTGATTCTTAGAAACACAGTCAACCGCCTCAAAACCATTCGAGGCGATATCTAATTTAGCGCCTTCGCTTTCAATAAGATATTTGGCAAGCTCTTGGTTGATGAGATCGTCTTCGACCAGGAGTAAGTAATAGCCTTTCAGCCGATTTTCCCGTTTGTTTTGAGCTGCTTGTGGGCATTCGACTTCTTGCTGCGCAGGTGAATAACGTACTTTAAAGAAAAAGGTCGAACCTTTACCTTCGGAACTTTCAACCCATATTTTACCGCCCATGGCTTCGCATAGTTGTCGCGATATGGTTAATCCTAAGCCTGTTCCGCCGTACTTACGACTCATCGAATTATCAGCTTGGGTGAAAGGAGTGAACAGTGTTTCCATCACAGCTAAATTCATGCCAATCCCTTGATCTTGAACGGCATAGAGAAGAATAAAATCGCCTGAATCTAGTTTCTTATCCATAGAAATAGAGAGGCTCACGCTACCTTGATCTGTAAACTTAATCGCATTAGACATTAAGTTATTTATCACCTGTGCTAGACGATTCGGATCACCGACGAGCATGCTAGGAACTTGCTCATCAATATCCACGTTAAGCGCTAAGTTTTTATTTCGAGCAGCGATCGTGTGGGTATCTAGCAATTGTCGAATAAGCTTAGCGTGGTCAAATTCAAGCGTTTCGAGCTCAAGCTTACCGGCCTCAATCTTAGCCATGTCAAGAATATCGTTGATTAGAGAAAGCAAGCCTTTTGACGAGGTGAGTATATTTTCTAAATAGTGTTGGCTTTGGTCTTTGCTCAGATTCGCGTTTCGATCTTCATTGGTCAGCACTTCACTGAAGCCAATAATGGCATTGAGTGGTGTGCGCATTTCGTGGCTAATCATGCTCACGAATTCGCTCTTAGCCTTATTCGCTTCCATTTCTTTTTCAAGCGCTTGGGCCAAGTCAACACTGCGCACGTCTACCGTTCGTTGCAGATCTTCAGAAAATGACTTTAGAGCCTCATTGGCTTCCCATAATTCTAAAGATTTTTGCTCGAGCAACTCCTCAGCCTGCTTTCTCGCTGCCCGCTCTCGCTCTAGCCTGCGCTTCCATTTCGCTTCATCTGTCATTCGCGCGACACTTAAGCCTTAGCCAAGGTAAAGGTTTGCGCGGTACCATCTGTTTTAGGGTCTTCGCGCGTGATATTTATTTGCTCTCCAAAATGATTAATGGCGCCGAGCATCAGGCCATATGCGAGTTCAGCAAAGGGGCGATTACTGCGGTATTTCATAACAAGGGTATTATCGTCAATGCGCTCTGTACCAAGTTGAGGCAACTCGGCGTCTGGGTAAAGTTTGCGCACTTCTACGTGAACATGCCCATCGATTTTCTCTAGAAAATCAAAAGAACTTTCTGCATTCGCAAACATGTCGGAAAAGCTCACACTGAATTTTTTGATTAGGTGTTGACCAAAGACATGTAATAAATCAGGAATAGGCGTTCCTGTTCTTGCTGACAAGGCGGTCACTAGCTGCAGCATTTCTTTATAATCATAAAGTCCTACGGATGTATAAGCACCGCCACTCTCAAGATCACAGTCGTCAATAATTTCGTCCACCATATCTATCGAGAACAGTTCTTCTACTAACTCAATGAACTCTGAAAAAACGACACCTTTCATTTCACCCTCCTCAGCAATATCACCAGCACTCTAATCAAGTTTGACTCCGCTCAGCGCTTACTCTGGTCTAGCTAACCCTAGCTTAGTTCAAAGTCTGAATAATACTTCATCAAGAACCTCGTAATTATCCTAGATTATTCACGCAATAACCGCGTATGAAGCCGGTATTTTGACATTAAATTTTATTGCTTTACTAACAATTACGTCTATATTTTGATTTCACTTACGGAGGGAATTCGATGATTGATATAGACCAATTGAACACACGCTTGGGGAATAATGCTGCGATCGTTGAGAAGATATTTGGTATTTTCACGGTTCAGTATGGCAGCCAAAACGCCGTGTTTGATAGCGCCGTGTCATCGGGCAATACAGAGGAGATTTATCATTTGGCACATTCGTTAAAAGGCGCTTTAGCCAATATGTGCGCTGTTGATGATGCTGCCGCAGCTGCTGAAATAGAGTCCGCAGCACGAGGCGGAGCTGTACCAGACGAAGCATTAATAGCAGATATGGAACAGCGTATTAAAGCTATTAATGATCAAATTCTCAGCCACCTCTCATAATGCTACATACCAGAAAGGCATGACACAAACAAACAAAAAGTCAGGCCTTTTTAGCAGTAAAAATGGCAGACTAAATGAGCGAAATTCAACGAGTCATCAAAAAGGCGATGCTAGATCATGCGCTAGATCAGCGTACAATTGATGACGCAGAAATTCCTGGCAAAACTGGTCGTCGTTTACAAATTCTGTTCTTCACGACGATTCTAATTCTTCTAATCTGGTCGACACAGGCCGAATTAGATATCGCCGTTTCTGCCCGCGGCGAAGTTGTTCTCAAACAAGACATCGAGAAAATCCAACACCTTGAAGGCGGAATACTCGATCAACTTTTAGTAGCCGAAGGTGACCGAGTCTTTGTCGGTCAACAAATCGCACGGTTAAAAGCGGCTGACCGGGATGTTGAACTGCAATCTGCTTCAGTCGAAAGCTTGGCATTACGTTTGGATATCGAAAGGTTAACTTCCCTAATTGAAGAAAGAGAACCCGATTTCTCGTTTTCTGCGATTGATGCACAATCTGCCGAGTTAGTCGAAGCGCAATGGCAAAGTTGGTACAAAGAGCATCAAAAAAATGAATCCAATGACATTATCGTCGGGCACGACATCAAGCATAAACGGGGCCTAATGGCCTCGATGAAAACAAGGAAAGCAAGTGCGCATAAGCAATTAAAACTCATTGAAGAACAACTCTCGATTAAGGAAGCTCTTTACAAAGAAAACGTCGCGTCTTATGTCGACGTACTTAACATGCGTGTGCAACGCATGAACATGACGCGCGAAATCGAGAATTTAGACGAAGGCATACTTAACGAAGAATTTGCACTCGCCAGGCTCGAGAAGCAACTAAACGACCAGCGCTTAAAACGTCATTCTGATTATCGCATGGAACTAAGTGAGTCCCGCAAAGATCTCCAACTGAAGGACCAAGCACTCATACGCGCGTCTGATAAAGTTGAGCGTATGGAAGTATTTTCTCCCGTTGAGGGCATCGTCGACAAACTTCACTTTAATTATTTAAGCGCCGTCGTCCCACCGGGCGAAAGTATTGCGGATATTGCACCCTTAGGCGGTGAACTGATTGCCGAAGTTAAGTTGGCAAGAAAAGACGTTGGCTTTGTCGAAATGGGGCAACTCACTAAGGTAAAGCTCGATACCTACAACTTTACGCAATACGGCAGCATCGACGGCACGATTTCATCAATCTCGAGAAGCTCATTTAAAGAAGAGGACAATGAGTTTTTCATGGTGCAAGTGAGCTTAGCACGTGACTACGTTGAGCGTTCAGGCCTGCAATACAAGATCACTCCGCACATGGAGCTCACGGCTGATATTCAAACCGGCACACGACGTGTGATCGACTATGCTCTGAAACCAATTATGGCCGCGATACAGGATTCCTTCGATGAACGCTAGCAAGCTCAGCGTAGTGGTATCAAAAGCTAACTCGCTATTATGTGCAGGCTTTGCGATCCTCTGCCTCGCTATCTCGGCGGTATTTGTCATTCACGATATGACGGTTACGCCCGAGAGCGACTTAAAACAATATCGTTTGGTCGAACAATCTGAACACCTCGTGAAACTCACGGAAACCCTGTTACACAATTCAGAAAGCTGCAAGAGCCAACCCTGTTTAGACGACTTTATCATCACGCCCACAGCGTTATTAAAAAGCGAGGCGGAACGCTTTCGAAACATGGTGGGACAAGAACGTAAAATTGCGAGCTTTGTCGGTGTCACCAGCCTAGATATTCTCACCCTACACTTAGATCAATTTTTACAAACGAAGGACAATCACGTCCTCTATAATCATCTACTGAAAGACAGTACCAACATCGAGGCGATGCATGCGCGTTTTTACGCACAGTTTGAGCTCTCCCAAAACGAGAAACAAGCGTTAAAAATAAAGCTGTATGCGAGCTTCATATCAGCCTCTGTCATCCTCTTCTTTATTGCATATTTATCAGCCCACTTTCGCTCTAAGACCCAAGAAAAGCTCTACACAGAGATCAACATGCGTCTGGATCAAACCGCACAAACCATTAGCCAATGGGATACCGATGGTTTTAAAACGTTACTCGGTGAGACCGATCTCAGCGAATTAGAGCGACGTGCCTTTTCGAAGGTTTTGAACACAGAGCACGAGCTTGATCACTTCCGTAACCAAATGGATTTGTACCGAAAACTATACGCGATGATCGGTTTTGAAATGCGCGGCATCACCACCACGATCAAAGGTGGTTTGCGCGTTTTAACCAAAGATACAGATGACCATGGTGTGTTCTTAGCGCATGAAATATCGATGGCTACGGATATGCTCGAAGAGTTGGCCGAGAATTTCAATCGCTTACTTTCATCGGGCCAAGCAGAAGGTGGCGAGTTTATCGACATTAATGCACTCCTCGCGAATTTATCTACATCCCTTGCAAGTAAGGTACGACGTAATAAATGCAAAATGGAAAGTTATATCGATCCGCACATTCCGAGTGTTGTGTTCGGAAACCAGATCGGCGTGTTCTGGACCCTGCTGTTCCACTTTTCAAATGCGATTACACAAATGAGCGACAAACACGCGTTGCTGCTCGTTCAATGCCAGTCAGCTGATAGCATCGATAAAATTGTGTTGTCATTCGAGCTTCTCTTCAGCAATGAACTCAGTGCGCCGCTCGACGAAGTCTTAAATGCAGAGTGGTTTGAAGCTCAGAGCCTAGGCTCACGCTCCGAGTCTCAGCAGCTATTGGGCAGTGATGCACAACTGAAAGTGCAGTGGTTAGATTGTTTAGACGAATCGTCGCCGACACTCACTCAAGCCGAAAAGTTAGTCGTCAGTATTGAAGCAACGCCAAAAGTTTATCCTGAAAACGAAGCAATCCTTGAAGGAAAGAAAGTACTGTTATGTGGCGACTCTCCATTGCAATTGGATATTCTCAGCCGCACGATTTCCGAATCTGGTTGTGGCTTGGAATGGGCAAGTTCACCTAACGATATTTTCAAAGCGAGTGCCAAGGCACAGGAGTTTGATGCCTTTATCGTGACAGATACGGTACCAGGCATTGAGTTGAAGTCATTCTGTAAAACACTTAAATCTCGCTTGGCAAAAGTAAAAGGCAGTACACGTCTGCTGCTTTCTGTGTCGGATCCTGACTTGGTCGAAGACACCTACCAGAATGTCGATCATATATTCTATCGCCCCTCAGACAATAAAAGCTTTATCACCAAATTGATTCAGCAGATCGATCAAGAGGAGAGTAAAACCGCTGTGACAGACGAGCGCATACTCGTTGTTGAGGATGATCAAATTCAGCAAATCATTTTGGTTCAGCTATTAGAAGAATTCGGCATTAGTTGCGATACGGCAAATTCAGGGGAAGAAGCGCTGAAATGTTTAAAAGAAGCAAAACCAGCGATCATTTTTATGGACTGCATTATGCCCGGTATGGGCGGCATTGAAGCAACACGAAAGATACGTGCAAACCCCGATCAATATGGTGAACTGACCGTCATTGGTGCTACAGCACTCACGAGCAACAAAGATAAAAAAGAATGTATGGATGCTGGTATGGACTACATTATTGGCAAGCCATATAAAAACGAAGAAATCTTCAAGGTAATCAAAAACTACATGGCGGTACAAAAAATAAGTTAGCGCGTCCCCACAAGGTCTGTCGCGCAGGGAGATAATCAACACGAATGTTGAAGTTCGTTATAACTAAACTGATTTTACTTAGCCAGCTGGGCTATGTTCAGCAAAGCTATGCGGATAGTCTCGCCTCTGTGGTCGAACAAGCGATCAACAATAATCTTGAAATCGCGAGTGCGCAAGCAGGCCTTGAAGCGAGCGAATACGATAAGTCGATCAGCCTTACTGAGTTTTTCCCAAGCCTTAGTGCTAGTGCCAATACAACCTGGAATGAATCCGACACAGAACAAGATCCGGGACCGGATATCGAAAACGAGTATAACGAGCATGGTTATCAGATCACACTTAACCAACGGTTATTCGATCTTGGCCGTCTATTTCGCTACAGCCAAGCACGTCAAGAATACACAATTGAACAGCTCAAGTTTGAACAAACCCGTCAGGAGATTATTTCTAGCGCCTTCAATAACTACCTTGAAATCCTTCAGCTTTACACCCGCAGACTCGCAACAGAACATGAGTTAGATTCATCTAACGCACTCTTACAACAGGTCAGTAAAAATGTCGAAGCAGGAAACACCGCCCGCTCGTCGCTATACGAGGCACAAGCAAAAGTGGGCAGCGTGAGCACTTTGTTAGTAGATCTACAGAAACGTATCGATATTGCAATCGCAAAACTACAAAAAGATGCCGGTTATCGTGCAAGCCCAACCTATGATATTGATCCGTCTATTTTGATTAGCGAAATTGATCAAGCCACCCTTTCGATTTACCTGAATCAATTGCGAGACTCCAATTTCGATATTTTGATTGCGTATCAAACACTTCAAAAAAGTAAGAGTAGCTTGAGTGAGACAAGATCAAAATTCTCTCCAACGATCAGTGCGGGTATAAACTACTCATACACTGATACGAATAACGCATCCTCTACTGTTCTGCCTGCCACTGGAGATAGTGATAACACGAGTTATCGAGTGACGCTCAACTTGCCAATCCTTATCGGTGGCGAGCGTTTCTTTGAGGCAAAAAAAGCTAAGCACCTAGTTCAACAATCACAGCTCGATTTTGACAATACCTATCAACAAGCAGAGCTTGATCTCAAACAAGCCGTATTAGAAGTCAATGCAAATGTTAAATCTGCCATATTGCTTAAACAAAACGTACAAGCAAATAAAGAGTCTTTCAAAGGACAAAAACGTGCCTATGAACTAGGAGAACGAACTTTGAGCGATGTCCTATCTGCCGAAAAATTGCTTTTTGATAGCCTCAGAGCCTTCTTTGATACTCAATATAACTATCTTAAGAATGTGGTTGAAATTCAGTCTTTACTCGGAAATTTAAGTTTAAAAATGGTCGCTAACATTAGTGCTCGAATGCGTCAATATGACTGGAGACAACGTCCAGAACTTGATTCTTTAATCAGAAGTATTGAGCAAGGAGGTGATGTATGAGATTTAAGCGCTTTCCAAAGCTCGGTTTAGAAGGAAGCTTTTATCTCATTTGTTGTTCAATTATCAGTACCTTACTTAACCTCGTACTACCATTTTCTATACTTATCATTTTTGATCGTATTTTACCTAATAGTGCACAATCTTCACTTTGGCTATTGTTTATTATTATTTTGCTTGCAGTGATTCTCGATGGCATTATCAGTCAAATAGAGCAAGTATTTGTTTCCCTTCAAATAAAACGCTTTGAATCGCATATTACAAAAGGCATATTCCATGCGATCTCACATGCAAATT
>NZ_LWFI01001065.1:0-1408 GCF_001635735.1 Oleiphilus sp. HI0067 | reverse complement strand
CCATATTGCGGGCTTTGCGTGATGATGTGATTGATATTATTGCAACCGATCATGCGCCGCATACCTTTGATGAAAAAAACGTACCTTATATGCAAGCGCCTGCGGGCCTGCCATTGGTTCAGCATGCACTGCTGAGTTTAATTGAGCATGTTAGAAACGATCGTTTATCAATTGAACAGGTCGTGCAAAAAGCTGCGCATAATCCTGCCATTCGATATGGTGTGCAAGAAAGAGGTTTTATCCGAGAAGGCTATTTTGCGGATCTAGTGCTGGTGTCTCCTAACCAAGTTACGCCAGTTAGTCATGACAATGTGTTGTACCGTTGTGAGTGGACACCATTTGATGGGACAACATTCTCATCACGAATTCAGTCAACTTGGGTCAATGGAAATCTTGTGTTTGATAGCGATCAAGTGATTGATACCCACACGGCTTCAGCCTTGATATTTAATCGTCCAAATTAGGAGATTTATGAGTTCCCAAAAGCAGTTACCTGATGTTGCGTCGAATGCAAAAGTAGAGCGCGCCGCGACATTACGATGGGTAGGGATGGAAGCGATAGCAATACCTTTGTTTGTGAGAGCGCAGGGCGCTTTGCTTCAGGTGAGTGCCAGTGCCGACTTATATGTCAGTCTTGATGCGGCTGAGGCAAAAGGTATCCATATGTCGCGCTTGCACTTAGCCTTAAATCGCGATTTAGGTAATCAAGCGCTCACGCTAGAAACGCTTCAGGCATTGTTGTCGCAAATGCAGCGATCTCAGGAAGGTATTAGTAAGAATGCGAAACTTGCTTTGTCATTTGATTTAGTGCTTAACAAGCCAGCAATGCTGAGCGGTGAACAAGGGTTTCAGCGTTACCCGATTCGTATTGAGTCAGTTTTGCGTGACAACGAATTTAGCACACAGGTGGATGTGGAAGTGCCTTATTCGAGTACTTGTCCCTGTTCCGCATCATTGTCTAGACAGCTTTATAGCGAAGCGTTTGATCAGCGCTTTGGTGAAGAGTCGATTCCAAAAGATCAGATCCTTCAATGGATACTTCAAGAGGCAGGTTCGGTAGCAACACCACATAGTCAGCGTTCTTACGCGTACATTAAATTGATCTTAGCTCCCAATGAATGGTTCGAGTTTGATGAGCTAATTTTTGATGTTGAAAAAGCGATTGGTACGCCTGTTCAAACGGCGGTCAAACGTCAAGACGAGCAGGCATTTGCCAAACTTAATGCAGATAACTTGATGTTTTGTGAGGACGCAGCGAGACGCTTAAAAGACAGCTTAGAGCATATGAATGGCGTGGTGGATTATTGGTTCAAGGTTGAACATCAAGAAAGCTTGCATGCACACAATGCTGTAGCGATCGATTATAAATTTAGCGAATGAAAAGCGCCCCAAGAAAAACGAGGAAATA
>NZ_LWFI01001064.1:0-1077 GCF_001635735.1 Oleiphilus sp. HI0067 | reverse complement strand
TGACCTCGTTTTTCTTAACAACATTACGGATCATACATAAAGTTCTGCGACATTTTTGTGAACTGCTTTTATGGGCATAGTGAGAGTGAGAACGGTGTCGACTAAATGACGCCTTACTAAGCCGAAACTGTGCTGGGTGGCACAAAAAAAGATCTGTGAAATTTCTAAAACGGCTCAGAGAGAGGAGATAAGGTCGCGAACTTCACTACAATGCCGTCGGCTAACTTCCGTTGTGAGGCCATTGCTGAGCTCAATGATGTGCGTACCCGATGCGGATTTTTTGAGTTTTCTAAGATGTTTAGTGTTAACGAGAGTGCTACGGTGCACGCGAATGAAGTGCGGGTAAAGCTCTTCGAGTTCTTTTAAGGTTTGGTTACTTAAGGTTTCGCCTTGCTTATGAATAACATTCACATACTTTTGATCGGCTTTGAATAGCAGTATATCGTCGAGGTCGATCTTTTCTTGGCCATCCCATGTGTTCGCAATAAAGAATGAATCCGCACTTTGACCTGCCTGCAGTACTTTGACAGCCTTTAAATGAGCCTGACTTAATGCTTGTGCTTGGTTCAAACTTTGCAGAAGCTGCTCTTCTCTAGCCGGCTTTAGTACATAACCTATGGCATTCGCTTGAAACGCCTGTAAGGCATATTCGTCATAGGCGGTGCAAAAGATAATTGCTGGTGGCGGTTCAAGCTTTGTGATGTGTTTAGCGGCTTCGATGCCGTCCATTTCGGGCATACGGATATCGAGCAATGCAATATCGGGATATTCCGTTCGCGCTATCTCAACAGCCTGCTGACCATTCCTCGCGAGGCCGCATACCTCGTAACCATCAATACGCTCAATAATGCGGGCTAGCCGATCTCGGGCTAAAGGTTCATCATCTGCAATTAAGATCTTGGTCGCTTCTTTCATATTAATGACTGCTTTGAATTGGAAGCCGGAGCGTTGTGGTAAAGATGTTATTGTGTTGACTTGTCTTCAGAACGGCAGTCTTTTTGTACATAGCAGAAAGGCGATCTGCAATATTCGATAAAGCGATATGATTTCCGTGCGTGTTTTTTTCTGATTCCCCAA
>NZ_LWFI01001063.1:0-827 GCF_001635735.1 Oleiphilus sp. HI0067 | reverse complement strand
GTCATGTGAATCAGCTCATGGTGAATGAAGAGTTAGTTGTTGAACAACGCAAACATGCGCGCTTCATCAACACGGGATTGATGGCCACGCTTAATGGCGCGGTCGTTTCTGATGGATTAGATAACGGCAAAATTGTTTCTGGGGTGGGCGGCCAATATAACTTTGTTTCAATGGCGCACGCCTTGCCTGATGCACGCTCGATATTGCTGATTCGTGCAACGCGAATGAGCAAAGGGGAAGTGAGTTCTAATATTGTCTTCAATTATGGGCACACGACAATTCCTCGTCATTTGAGAGATATCGTAATTACCGAATATGGCGTTGCAGATCTGCGTGGTAAAACGGATGCTCAAGTGATGAAGGCAATGCTGAATATTACTGATTCACGCTTTCAAGAAAGTCTATTAGAACAAGCAAAGGCAGCGGGTAAGATCGAATCCAGTTATCAGATACCAGCAGAATTTCAGGCGAATACACCAGAGTCAATCAATCAGGTGATCGAGAATTATCGTCTGAACGGCTTGTTCCCAGCATTTCCACTGGGGACTGATTTTACGGAGCAAGAACTTCAAATTGGCGCCTGTTTGAAGCAGCTAAAAGCGCTTCAGAGCGACAAAATGAAAATGTTTAAAACACTCTTCAAAGCCTTTACTGATGGCGATCACTCAGAACAAGCAAAGCCTTTCTTGGAACGTATGGCCTTAGTAGAAACTAGTAGCAAGAAAGAAGAAGTAGAAAAGAAACTGCTTATTCATGAATTGCTTGAAGCTGGCTTAATTTCTTAGCTTTCTGACATTTGCAGTAGAGCTGTGCTGTTCACCCAACAG
>NZ_LWFI01001062.1:0-899 GCF_001635735.1 Oleiphilus sp. HI0067 | reverse complement strand
ATTCTCAATGCTCTTAATATCATCTTTCCAAGATGACTGATTTTGATCTAGGTAGTTCTCTAAAATAATTGGCTCGCCAAAATTCAGAGCAACTTTACCGAATGATTTTCGTAAGTTCTTGAGAGATTTAAATAGACCGAATACAGATTCTTTTTGCTTTTCCTTGCCACGAAGTTCGCCCATATACGTACTGCCTTCGAGTACTTTCTCGTAGCCAAAATAAACGGGAATGAAAGCAATGGGTTTTTGCTGGTCTTTCAAGTAGCTAGCAACCGTCATAGCGACCATGCCAGCTTTAGGCTGCAGCGTTCGTCCAGTTCGGCTTCGACCACCTTCTACGAAATACTCTATTGAGTAGCCGCGTTTGAACATAATATGTATGTACTCGGCAAATACTGCTGCATAGAGCTTATTGCCTTTAAAGCTTCTGCGCATAAAGAACGCGCCGCCGCGACGAAGGATGCTGCCAACAACAGGAAGGTTTAGATTGATACCCGCAGCAATGTGGGGAACCATAATACCTTCTCGG
Source organism: Oleiphilus sp. HI0067 (assembly GCF_001635735.1). Lineage (NCBI taxonomy): Bacteria > Pseudomonadati > Pseudomonadota > Gammaproteobacteria > Oceanospirillales > Oleiphilaceae > Oleiphilus > Oleiphilus sp. HI0067. Next base: position 370 of record NZ_LWFI01001062.1, on the reverse strand, counting down.
AACAACAAAGAAGAAAGAAGTAGGTAGTCAATGTGGCTTCGATGGCAGGGTACATAGACAACGGCATGGTCTTTAGTGACCTCTTCTACTGCTTCGACATTTGAGGCGTAAATACCGTTATAGATTTTGTTCCATAAGCGATTAAGAACTCGTTCTAGAAAGTGGATAGTAGAAATCTGCAAGCTCGCGGCAATTTCATCACCATATTTTAAAGCTTGTTGTTTGAGTTCTTGTTTTGGTTTGCCTGATGCTTCGGACTCTTTTGCTATCGCATCGCGAACGGTCGGAGTGTCCACGATTGTTTGAACGAGCGTTTGGCGGTGACTAAGGTTAGGCCCAATAACCGTTTGACGCACGCGTCTGAAATGCA
>NZ_LWFI01001061.1:0-1401 GCF_001635735.1 Oleiphilus sp. HI0067 | reverse complement strand
GAATTTGGTGGCAGCGGTCTGGGTTACATGGCGAACGTTGTTGCAATGGAAGAGATCAGCCGTGGTAGCGCCTCTATCGGCCTGAGTTACGGTGCCCACTCGAATTTATGCATTAACCAAATACACCGAAACGGTAATGACGAGCAACGCCGCAAATATCTACCCAAGCTCTGTTCAGGAGAGCATATCGGCGCTTTAGCAATGAGCGAACCGAACGCGGGAAGCGATGTCGTTAGCATGAAGCTGCGCGCTGAATATAAGGGCGACCACTACGTCCTTAACGGTAGCAAAATGTGGATTACGAACGGGCCAGATGCGAACACCTACGTCATCTACGCCAAAACCGACCCTCAATTAAATGCTCATGGCATCACAGCGTTCATTGTTGAGAGAGATTGGAAGGGTTTCTCTCGTTCACCAAAGCTCGACAAGCTTGGAATGCGCGGTTCGAACACTTGTGAGTTGGTATTTGAGAACGTTGAAGTGCCCGTCGAGAACGTATTAGGAGGTGAAAACAAGGGTGTAAAAGTCCTTATGAGCGGGCTAGATTACGAACGAATTGTTCTTAGTGGCGGGCCAACCGGCATCATGCAAGCCTGCATGGACAACGTTGTGCCGTACATCCACGAGCGTAAGCAATTTGGTCAATCGATTGGTGAGTTTCAATTGATCCAAGGCAAAGTCGCCGACATGTACACATCTCTCAACGCGTCACGAGCTTACTTATATACCGTCGCTCAAGCAGCTGATCGAGGGGAAACAACAAGAAAAGATGCCGCTGGCGTTATTCTTTATTGCGCCGAAGCTGCAACAAAAATGGCCTTAGATGCCATCCAGATATTAGGCGGCAACGGCTACATCAACGAATACGACACCGGGCGTTTGTTGCGTGACGCGAAACTGTACGAGATCGGTGCTGGCACATCAGAAGTGCGCCGGATGTTAATTGGTCGTGAACTGTTCAACGAAACGCGCTAAACGGAGCAAGCTATGCCAGTCATCAAATCAAAAGTGACCGTAGGCAGTGCGGAGTTTAATTCGCGACGCGACACAATGGATGCCTTAGTCGACGACCTACGTGAAAAACTGTCTGCTAACGCATCAACCCCGCATAATATCGCAGAGCGTCATCGAGCTAAAGGTAAATTGCTGCCTCGCGAGCGACTCGCTCATCTACTCGATCCTGGTACACCGTTTTTAGAGTTGAGCGCTTTAGCGGCGCATGAAGTTTACGACGAAGATATCCCTGCTGCTGGCGCTATCTGTGGTATCGGCATAATCAATAACACCGAATGTATGGTCGTGGTAAACGACTCGACCATCAAGGGAGGAACATATTACCCTCTATCAGTTAAAAAGCACCTTCGCGCACTTACCATTGCGGAAGAGAATAGACTGCCA
>NZ_LWFI01001060.1:0-838 GCF_001635735.1 Oleiphilus sp. HI0067 | reverse complement strand
ATATAACTAACTTTCTCTTATATATAACTAAGCTATGCTTTTTATATTACAGCCTTGAGTTCATAATAGCGCAACTTTTATGTGGCAATTTGTCACGCACAGGACATAAGTAGTTACAGCAGGAAGTACCGACGTGGCACACGTTCGCATATTAAATCATTACCTTCATAGCAAATTTATCTTTTTGGGCGCGCTAGAATTCGCAGCTCTGTCTGTCTCATTGTTTGTTGCGGTGGATATTCGCAACTACTTCTCAGAGACTGAGTTATTTTTACAAAACCCAATTGTTCAAGCATTTTTATTTGCTCTTATCTTAAATTGTTGTTCGCTGGCTATGGGCGTTTATACCTCTGTTTTTCAAGAAGGAAAAACAGGCATGATGCTGCGTACGCTTGTCGCCTATTGCTTCTTAGGCATGATCGCGCTGACCGTTTTGTTCTTTTTAATTCCGGGACTGTATTTAGGGCGAGGCGTACTTGCTTATGCTGTGATTGTTGCGTTTTTATCGGTTTTAGTGATTCGTTTGGTCTTTTATTGGGTGGTCGATTTAGCCAATCTTGGTCGCAATGTTGTGATATTGGGAGCAGGACATCAAGCTGCAGAAATTATCGAGCGTTTAAGTAGCTTAGACCAAGCGCGTAGTTTTAAGCTGATTGGTTGTGTTCCTTCAGGGGCAGAAGAAGTGGTCGTTGGCGCTGATCAACTGCTTCCTGTGCCGGCAAATTGGCTGAGCTTTGTGAAAGCGCATAATGTGACAGAGATAGTTGTTGCGCCAGATGAACGTCGTCGTACTGAGGGTGGTGGTGTTCCTGTTGATGAATTGCTTGACTGCAAGCTA
>NZ_LWFI01001059.1:0-1697 GCF_001635735.1 Oleiphilus sp. HI0067 | reverse complement strand
TCCTTATAAATAGAACGCATCGAAAATTCGATACATAGAATACAAAACTGCCAGAATTATACACACTTATCAAAGCGCGTCATAATTCAACACACGTTATAACAAAAAAGGCCGTTAGCGTTTGCCAACAGCCTTATAGCTACTTAGATAGACTTAGTGGATATCGCGCCAGTACTCTTTATTCAAGAAGTAGACGAACACAAAGAAGAACGCCAAGAAGACAAGCACGTATAATCCCATACGCTCACTTTCTATCCGTGACGGCTCACCGACATACTCAAGGTAATTTACCAAATCATAGATGGCTTCGTCATACTCAGCTGGCGTCATAGAACCTTCCGACTTATATTCTTGACAGCCACTACTCTTAACGATGTTACCTGAAAGAGGATCAACTTCAGTATCAATACCCATAAGTGGTGGCTCAGCACACATACCCTGCAGGTCTGCTAGAACATGTGGCATACCGACATCTTTGAATACGACATTATTTACCCCATATGGACGCGAAGGATCTGCATAAAAACCACGCAAGTAACTATACAACCAATCTGGCCCCCGTAACCGCGCCACCAACGTCAAGTCAGGCGGTGGATTGCCAAACCAAGCTTTCGCTTGATCTTTATCCATAGAGGTAGTCATCAATTGACCGATCTTAGCGTCGCCCTCAAGTAGATTTTCTTCAAAAATCTCTTTTGGGATACCTAAGTCATTTGCAGAACGTTCATAGCGCGAGTACTCAAGCGAGTGGCATCCAAAACAGTAATTAGTAAACAACGCCATCCCACGCTGCATAGACTCTTGATCACGAATATCAGTATCAATATCATCAACAGGAGCCGCCGGTCCAACAGCTGCCAATACACTGTTCACACTAATTGTGAAAAATAACGTAGCAACGAGCTTAATCATTTCATTGTCACCCTTTCTGGTACAGGCTTAGTTTTCTCAATACTTGTATACCAAGGCATAAGAATGAAATAAGCGAAGTAAATAACAGTCAAGACCTGAGCAAGCAAAGTTCTACCTGGAGTTGCTACCACAACACCCAAGTAACCAAGAATGCAGAACGAAATGATAAACAACACAAGAGCAATCTTACTTAAGTTGCCTTTGTAACGCATTGAACGCACCGGGCTACGATCTAACCATGGCAATACGAACAAAATTGCAATTGCCGCACCCATCGCCACAACACCCAAGAACGCATCCGGAACAGCACGCAAGATTGCATAGAATGGCGTGAAGTACCATACAGGCGCAATGTGATCAGGCGTCTTAAGAGCATTCGCCGGCTCAAAATTAGGCTTCTCTAAAAAATAACCACCCATTTCAGGGAAGAAGAAGACCACCGCGCAGAATACGAACAAAAATACAACAATACCGACCATATCGTGCACTGTGTAGAAAGGATGGAAAGGAATACCATCTTTTGGGATACCGTTTTCATCTTTGTCTTTCTTAATATCGATACCATCCGGGTTATTAGAACCAACCTCATGAAGCGCGAGAATATGCAACACAACCAACGCAAGAATAACGATTGGTAACGCAACAACGTGAAGAGCAAAGAAACGGTTTAAGGTAATGCCTGAAATCAGGTAGTCACCACGAATCCACAAAGCCAACCCTTCACCGATGTATGGAATTGCACCAAAGAGGTTAACAATTACCTGAGCACCCCAGTAAGACATCTG